>DAOUUM010000057.1 GCA_030668165.1 Candidatus Heimdallarchaeota archaeon | reverse complement strand
GGGAAGAAGATAGGATTGTCACCAACACCATTCAACTCGATCTCCACCTGGGATTTGGCATAGATCAAAGCATCATGGGCTGCACCAATTATCTGTGGTGTTGATCTCATGGAGTATGCATCTTGCACCTTGACCTTCAGTCTCTCCTCCTTGAGGTCTCCTCCACTGACCATCTTTTTGATTGCATTCGCAGTTCTGATTGCTCCTTTGAAACCTCTTACCTCATGTAGTAATGGAGTGTAGGGTTTCATATTTGCCATCAATGCTTCAAGTGACATGGCTGCTGCAATCTCTGCCTGTTTTAGCCAGCGATTGGCGTCATAGATGAATATGGCAGACATGGCTGTGAGTAGATTGGATCCGTTGATTGTGGCTAATCCATCTCTTGCCTGCAATCCTGGAATTTCAACACCTGCAAGTTCCATGGCTTCTTTTGAGGGTAGTAATTCTCCCTTGTAGTATGCCTTACCTTCACCCATCATCAAGAGGGCAATCTGAGACATGGGTGCCAGATCTCCGGATGCTCCGACTGATCCCTTTTGACAGACAAAAGGTGTTACCTCCTTGTTCAGAAGTTCAATGAGAGTCTGGGTGATGATCAATCTGTTACCAGAGTTTCCATGTGCATGAACATTTATCCTGCCGAGCATTGCTCCCCGGACATATTCAATAGGTGCTGGATCTCCAATACCTGCTGCGTGATTATAGATCAGATAGCGTTGGAACAGCTCAACCTGATTATCATCGAGAATGACTTCTGAGAACTCACCAATACCGGTATTGACACCATACATTATTTCTTTTGCCACGATTTTTTTCTCAAGCATGGCTCTGCAAACGTTAATTCGATCGATAGCATCAAGGTGGAGCTCAACCTTCTCATTGTTTCTAGCTACATTTACCACCGCTTCAACAGTTAGGTCTTGTCCTGTGACTACGAGTACCATTAACGGGGTCTAAAACTAGATTAATTTAATAATTGTTTTTTTGGCATATTTATTGTCCAAGAATTGGAATTCCATCTGCATTCGTGAGATTAAATCAGTTTAATGTGACAAATTATTATTTTTTCATGTAAAAATTATATGCTGATGATATTCAAATATATTATTCAAAATAAGGAGCTGAAAAAGGTCTCCCCCATTAACTTTTTTTTCGGGCATTCCTCCCCAAATGTATTGTTTATTGATATATTTTTAATATTAGGTAATTCTTAATAATGAGAATATATGTCAATTATTAGTCTGCAGTTTTTGAAATATAATCTAAACAGTTAATTAATAAATTCACAAATTATTGCAAAATATATAAAGCAATGGAAATATTTTCATATAACCTCTACTGAAACAAATTGAATGGGCATAAAAAAAATCATACTGTTATTCATTGTAGGTAATATTTTACTGGCTTCTATTGCTATTCCAATTGAGAATTCGGTACATACCAACATAGAGACAAATTCAATTATTCTGTCTGAAGGATTTAACTTAATACATCTTCAAATTGATTCAAATGAGGTAAGAGAAGTGTGGAGGGTTCCCTACGTTGTTGATGGATATGATCAAACAATAGTCGAGGATCTGGATGGTGATGGTGAATTAGATATAATCGCAGTTGTCAATAACAGAGAGATACAAAGAATTGAATTTGAAACCGGGGAAATTTTGTGGTCATTTAATCTACCATCCATAAATTCCGGACATAGAGGATTACAGGTGGGAGATATCAATGGTGATGGTAAAATAGAGATTATATACTCAAGAACCGCCTCAGTTTATGATGGTGTTGCAGATACTGCTATTTCGGTTATAGATGTGGATGGGAAACTAATCCAGTACATTCCGTCTCCTAGTTCAATTAAAATTGGTGCAGACAATATAATACTTGAAGATATCGACGATGATGGAATGGAAGAATTAGTAATTTCATATGGTGCTATCTTATGGAATGCAACCTCAAAGACAGGTCAATACAATGTTCAGCTATGGGATTGGGATGATTCAAATAATATATTGACCAAATCATGGGAGAACAATGGGATTGATACTGGTGGAAATACAGAATTATGCGTCTATGGAACGGGGCGTGATTCAGTTATCATAACATCAGGTTGGTATAATAATCCTGTCAGAGCATTTGATATTGATGGGAATAAACTATGGGAGACAAAAATTAATGATACTGATTCCTTTATGCAATTATCACAATATACCCTTGATATACATGAAGATGGTGAGGGCAACCCACATCTGTTGGTTTCAACCAATAACTATTGGTTAAATTATACATTAACAGTAAATAATCTTGATCTGTACACGGGAGAGAAATCAACCACTCCAATTTCAGTAGTTAACTCAACAAGGTTGATTTCAAAAGCTATTGGTGATTATCTGTTCACATACTCATATGGAATATTGCCTGAAACAGGATATCAAATTTCCACTCCTTCTATGAATGTCTACGATATTGACACCTTTGAATTTGTAGGAAGTTTGAGAACAGATACAAACTCATCATGGGCCGACATACCGCTTAATAGAGGTAATTTCATAACTACCTCGATTGTAGATGATTCACCCGGAGTCATGGTAAATGACGAATATGGTAGGACTTGGATAAGTACCTTGGAAGGTAATGTGATGATATCACCCTTACCTTTTGGTAAAATCTACGATGCTCAATTCATCGAGATGGATAAGTATCATGGGACTACCTTGAATTCTTATCCCCAGTATGGTCTAATTCTGATTTTCTCGATAATTTTGCTTAATATCCTGGCCTTGATGACTTTATTTTCATACAAATATTATCATGATGTAAAATTCGATAAGCAGTTCAGTATAGATTGGAAATTCCTGGCATATAAACGATTAAGAGGTATATTTCTTCGACTTGGACTAATAGATGGCATTCAAAAATCAACACCATCGTTAACATCTGGTGAGGTAGAGGAAGACTCAGTATCTGTGGCGGAAATTTATGAAGAGATGCAGGATATTGCACCAACAGCAAATACCATTCAATTCAATAATTTTGTTAATGATTGGATGAATGATTATGGAGAGGAGATCAAGAAGATCAAGATAGGCGATATCGCAGTACTGATTGAATTTCTTGATTTGGTAAAATCAACTGGTCCCCAATCAATTCAGGACGTGAGTGATCGTTTCCCTGATTCACCCAAATCCACTGTATACAGGCGTGTGAATTCACTCATCAAGATGGGTTTGCTGAAAGAGAGTCCAACAGATGAATTTGATGCTGATCTGAGGCAAAAACTCGTCGAGATCAGTGATTATGGTATAGAATTTTTGAAAACAATATTCAGCTCTTTATCATTTTACTTTATCCTATGAAATTATCATAGAGATGATCTAGCAGACCTTCAATCGATTTTGGGGAATGTAATATCACCACATTATCCTTTCCAATAGCATTCACCGCATCCTCATACTGAACTTTGTATTTTTTCAGGTTAAACCTTATCGTATAATAACTCAGCTCGAAAATCGCGGTCATCATATCTTCCCCAGTTTTGCTCTTCTCTATTTTCAGAGGGAGTCTTGACACTGGATATGGCTTGAATCTAGTATTTCTGCCAATTGTTCTCCAGAATAATCTCCAGATATTGATATATGTGGGTGGTTTGAGGACAATGACAAATGTTGCTCTTTCTAGGATTTTATGTCTGACCATGGAATAATTTCCATCGATTATCCAACTTTCCTTGGCGATAGTATCATCAATAATCTCCTGAAATTCATCCGGATCAATCTGCTTCCAACCCGGTTGGTGATATATATCATCGAGATGGATCACTTTTTTGTAGAGTAAATTTCCCAATTCCATGGCAAAACTAGACTTGCCAGATCCTGATCCTCCATAAATCACGACACGTTTTAATTTGGAATTGGAAATTCTCATAACTCATCGCAAAATGTATATTATTCAAAGAATATGATATCCGACGAGATCAATCATTATTAAGAAAACCTGTTTTCAAGATCATTTATTGTGAACTTCATTAGAAAATTTATATTAGATAAGTTTACAGGGAAGATTAGCAATCTGTATTGATTTACTTTGTTGTCAATCAGTACCGCTGATATATGCGGGGGTCGCCCAGCCTGGCCAACGGCGTCGGATTTAAGCTCCGATCCTTTAGAGGTTCGTGGGTTCGAATCCCACTCCCCGCACCATTTTTTCTAAGCGGAAGTTGATCGTCATAAGATATACTTATCTTGTACCAACACAATATTTATTTTGGAGATAGTTATTCTCCAATTATATGAGTTCAAATCTTGTCAATACACTACATAGTCGGGCTATCAGATTCCACAAGGAGGGTAAGTATGAGCGAGCAATCGAGGGATTCAAAGCAGCAATTGCAGAGGATCCGGAATTCTCAAGGGCTTATTACAATTTGGCAAATGTATATGCAGATCTAAATCAACTTGACGATGCACTCGAGATGTATTTGGCTGCGGTTAAACTGGGCGGAAATGTGGCCTCAACATGGTACAATATTGGTAATCTCTATATGGATATGGAGAAATTTGAATTGGCCATGGAAGCATTTGGCACCGCACTAGAGCTGAAACCTGATTTTATGGAGGTCAAATTCAACAAGGCCATAGCACTGACAGAATTGGAGTCGATTGATGAGGCGATTGTTCTTTATGAGGAGATCAACAAGGAGAAGGAATTTCACTTTGCGACGTATAATTTAAGTTGCCTACTGATATCAAATGGAGATCTGGATCGTGGGTTACAAAAATTAAATGATATTGTGGATATGAAATATGATATTGATTATCATGATCTTATCGGGAAAGATCCATATTTTGATGGTATAAGAGAGGATTCCAGATTTATTGAGATTCTAAGTAAGTTTGAAAATCAGACAGATTAATTATCATCATCTTCTTCGGTTACAGAGCCATCCGGAGATATGTGAAACACTCTCTTCTGAGAGTTGACATTTTCATTATGTGCATTGATATTCTGTTGTTCCCTGTTTATTCTACCACTTCCCTGATAGCGATTGGGATTATAATAGCCCGGTTGATAAATAGGTGGGGGCCTCCTTCTCACATGCTCGATATACTCTCTCTTACGATCAAAATATCCGGATTCATGAGATATTTTTTCTAGATGCAATGCCATCTGTATCTCATAGCGGAGAACAATAACACTAATAATTATGACCCCTGCAATTGCAATTATAAATCCAATTCCTGGAAGACTTGCAGCTCCATTCCATAGTGCATGCAATAGTATTGCTTTCCACAATTGGTTATACTTTGATGTCTCACCCGAAGTTCTCATATGTATGGGAATCTCTGTGGTGTTCTTGTATGCTGCAACTCCTGCACCGGTCAGTCCAGTGTACATGGGATGGCCCAATATCTGGGTGAGCGATCTAACGAAAGTTAATGTAATTCCAGTTGTTATTCCTGAGGTGAATGAGAATTGTAATCCATAAAGAAAATTCTCTGCACTAGCAAAGCCTGCACCAACCATGGCACCATAGATCAGACCATCTAGTATTCCATCGAAGGTATCTGATTTGGCTAGATAAATTACCATCCATGCTTTGGCCAGTTCCTCAAGTATGGGGGCGACAATGACTGTTAACAAATAAGGGTCTTTAACCACTACACTTGCAATTCCCGACATGATCAATGCTGGGATCACTGAGAGAATACCCAGAAAATAAGCGAAAGCTAGCCGAGATAATGGTTCTGGATCATATTTATCCAACCTGTTATAGAAATATATAGTGACCAGAGTAAAGAATACTACGATCCCTAGGATAAATAGCCAAGCATTTTCATCGGTAATAAGTGCCATTATTCAATTTCTCTTTGGGTTTGCGTATATATTTTGTTTTGCTTATTAGAGAATCAAATTGATTAAAAATCACAATTTTCCGTCAAGGTAAAGTTTAATCCGTTTATAGGTGGGAAGTGCTTTTTGCTCCATGAAATATGCCTCCTTAACCAGATTATAAGTTGGTTCAAGCTCAACCATTTTGGATAGCGGTGATAATGTATCAAAATAACGACTGGCCAATGCAAGAGCAAATTCCCTTTCCAACTCATTGTCTAAATTTTCTGATAATTTGTACCAGTAATAACTGAAGAACCTTCTGCGTTCCTCAACTATTTGTAACAATGTCTTCAGAAATACATGTTGCATATCTGGAATTGGTATTGTAAACGATTGCATCCAACGAGCATATGCTTTCCATCCAGAGACTGCGGAATAACTATTTTTCCCCATGGTCTCCATGGCTTCCTCTCCCCGTTCAAATGTATTGATCAGGTATCTGAGCATGGATCTTGGAAACTTTACCAGATTCTCTTTAATTCCATCTATATACAGAATAACTGGACCAAAGGGCATTTGTTCAATAGTTATCTTATCAATCAAAAATTCCTGTTCATAGTACTCCCAGTAACCACCCGGATTGGCAACGATTGCCGGTCCCATACCACTGAACTCATCATCAGAAACCAGGGTAATTCTATCAGATAGTTCTCGGGATGATTGTGCTGCAGTGGTTCTGGCTGAGGTATGATATGCCTCTCCCAGACAAAGTCTCCAGTCAAGGAATTCAAAGCAACTCTCAGCAGTATTAATCAGATCCCAGATGTACACTGATGAGGGATGACCAATCTCATTACCTCTTTTTACATTCATAGATAATGTAATTCGAGATCCTAATCCGGTCTCACCGTAAAGCCTCCACAGCGGGATGTCAGATTCATAATATCTGATTGCCTTAGCGATACTTTCTACTAAACTGTCAGTAATTTTTTCTGGTAACTTAATCTGATTAATTATTCTTAAACACCGAGATTATCTGTACTGCTTAGGGTTTTTGGGATGATGCCAGTTAAATTTACGTAATTTGGCTGTGTTTCCAAATCCACAGGAAGCACACTTTTTCTTCTGAATATGGAAGCTACGCTTACCACATCTTCTGCACATCTTGTGTGATGCACCTTTGTTATGCTTACCGAATGATGGGGTTCCTTTTGTCATACTCTCTCAAAAACTCCTTTTTGTTTCTATAACCATATTCAAGAATTTTTATTTAAAGTATCTTCGGTATGTTACGCACAAATCGCGAGTATTCTTAATTGATTGGATTTGCTTGTTTTTACATTTCCATTCTTGTGGTTCTGATTCGATCCATTACTAGAACAATAAATCCGACAATTGAAACACTGACAAGTGATTCGGTTACTGCTTTGCCAACCTTGTTGGTCAGTCCCAATCCAGCATATTCCTCAGTACCGGTGAACCAGTATCCGAACATCACTAGGTAGAAGAAATAGAACAATGTAACCACAAATAAAGCAGATTTCATTGAGGATGTGAAAATGTCACGTTTGTTGAAAATCTTTTCTTTAAACCAGAAATATGAGTTAAATTTGATCTGGATGAAGAAAAGTAACAAAGCAATAGTTACAGGCAATAGTAGCAGTACATATTGAGATTCATTATTAAATTGTACTACCTCTCTCAGATAGTAATAAATTGGTAACATTGCAATAATACTATACAATAACTGCAAAACTATCGCCCATATGGTTCGGGGAGCATTAATTTCCAGTTGATCACCTGCATAAGTATGACTCATGAATGGAACGAAAATTATACTCATTTATTTATTTAGGTGAACTACACTATCAATCGCGTAAGTGATTTTCAACTACCTTCAAGGTTTGATCCTTTGATAGACCTTTTTGATACCCTGTATAAGTGTGCTCTTTGTTTCCATTGATTGAATTCCACTGGTTCTCAATCCACAACTTTTTCATACAAACAATCATTATTAATCCCATTCTTGATGAAAAAAGGGCGAATATAGTTCTGTTCGATATTCTGCTCAAATGCTTTGTATTTACCCCGGTTAAATGCTCCCCACCTGAAATCTGCATATGTATTCTCGAAGAGCTGCTGAAGATCTTTGAATAGCTGCAATAAGACTTTATTATGTGGATTTGAGTTATATGCCTCAGTATTTACACCTATCACCATAGTTTTTTTACATGGAATTTCATAAAATACCATTGTAATATCATTGTGCTCTATTGTAGAAATCCTCTCACTGGAGAAAACATCTCTCATAATAGATAATGCAGACAAAAATCCCATCAACAGTGTTTCAGTCTTTTTGAGTTCTTTACAAAAATTACTGAAACAATGGCTATATACCGGAATTCCCACATCTGTGTAGATCATGATGTATTCTATGGATAGAGGTTTCATAATTAGACCAATCCTCGATAATATTTATAGTTTGACTTTATTAAATAAGTAGAATTTATAACGAACTCTATGCTTCAACCATTTCATATCTGGCTTTTCGTGCAGAGTTGTTATTCCAGAGTTCTTCCTTGAGTAGGTCTCTGATGGCTAATCTGATAGCTTCTGAACGATTTGGATATTTTTGAAGACGGACAAGTTCATCTAGCCCCTCAAGGCTGACTTCACTTATATGGAATGTAATTACTCTCATGTTTTCACCTTAATTGTATATGAGAACATAAGTTATGTGGATTAAGTATTCCGGTGATACCCTCGTAATATTCTAGGCATTCATTTCCTTTTTGAGCAGTGTAGTTATGTAATTCATGGTCTAGACATTATCCCTACCTAATAATTTTTAATAAATGAGAACTCCGCATACTTCAGATATACAAGCCTAATGGTGTTATACTTGAATCAATCGGATACAGTGACTCAGAAAATACTTGAATTATTTAAGATCAAAGGAATTAAGGTTGATGATATACAGTTCATTGGTGAGGGAGTGAATTCATCTGTTTACAGGGTAGAAGGTGATGAAATCTATGGTATTAAGATTAGTAAATTTCCAGAGAGAAGGAAGAAAGTGCTTCAGGAAGTAAAAATCCGAGAGAAATTTATTAATCTGGGATTGGATTTTATACCCACTACTTACTATTCAGATGTTGAAATTTTTGAGGATAGTGCTGTAATATACCAATATATTGATGGTGAGAAACCAGATTTTGATGATAAAGATATATTAGAAAAATTTGCTCTTACACTATCCAAAATTCACAGCATTGAACTAGAAATTTTTGATAATGGGTATGAAGTATTTCTTGAAAATTTCAAATCACTAATGGAAACTCATGAAAATGCAAAAGAGGAGTATAGGGACTTCATGGGTGATGAGCTAATTGAATTGATGGGAGAGGCAATTTCAGAGTTGGAAGAGTATCTATCAAAAAGGAGGAAATACTTTGGTGTTGGCCTCCGATCCTGGCTTCATGGAGATCTTCACAACAATTTTATTGTGGATCAAGAGGGTAAGGTATGGCTAATTGATTGGGAAAATTCAGAGTTTAGGGATCTGATAGAAGAGATATTCTTCTTTGCGCAGGACAATCTGAATGATGAGGCTTTTGATTATTTTATCCAGCACTACAAGAAAGTATTTCCAGCAGTCAGGAAGATAGATTTTCACAATATCCGGGATGCATATCTCAGTCTAAATCCCCTATTCTATATTTATTGGGGATTTGATATCGCTCATACCTATCTGAAAAATGGCATCGATATAAAACAAAAGTACATTGATATAATCGATTCTGCAAAAATGATTTCTGATTATTTAGATAAAAGGACTGCAGATAATATTTTGAAAGCCATTGAAAATGGACCGATAGCTAAAATAATTTCAGACCAATCGTAGACATTAATTTTATCTTCAGTAATATGTGATATATATCCTCAGATTGTATAGATAATTCGGGTAAATAGATATAATTTCTAAAGATAGTAATATCAGATCGATTTAAGGAATGAACTCACGTAAATTACAAAAATTTCTTAGAAAGATGGTCACAGAGGATCTGAAAGTAATATTCCTATTTCTAATTACTATTTTAACTATTTATCATGGATATGTACTCGTAATCGGATGGGCCGGTGCCCACGGGGCTGGGTTCGTCACTCCCTCGATATCAATTTATCTAAGAGCCGGTCATAATGATACCGATCAGGATCTGCTACCTGATTTTGTGGAGAATACCGAGCGGGGTGCAGCTGTCTATGATCCGATTACCGGTGAGAGACTTGAGAAGGCACGTGGCACTGGAACTGATCCAAATGATCCCGATACGGACAATGATGGGTTCACAGATGGAGCGGAGGATGCCCTGGGATCAGATCCCAATTCATGGTGGGATCCTGGCTATGTCTGGGTAATTCAGATTGTGAGTTTATCCATATTCTTTATCTCCAGGAGAATGGAGCCAGATTATCTGAGAGAATATCGTGAGTTCGAGGAAACACACTCAAGCGGTGGAGTTTCCAAGGGGAAATTTGCATATGGTGGAAGGACTGTCTTCTCCAAACGTCCAGAAGTCATGAGTTCTGAGGAGAAAGAGAATGTAATCAAGAGTGATTCCCGTTTCCAGAGTCTAACTGGTGATTACTCGGGGCCAGATCACTCATTGATTGCTGCCAAGAAGAGGAAGAAGCAGATCCAGAAATACACACAGATGGCCTTAGTAGTCTTAATAACAGTTTATTTTGTAATGAGAAATAGTACATCTTAATCTCTGTAAAATCTTACGCATAATCATAATTATACGCGATTGGAATGAAACAAGCGAATAATCACTTCTACACAAAATCTATAAAGAATTGATAAATCATAGCTATAGTGAAATCTCTGATTCATATCCGGCACTCAACCCGCTACCAACCTGGTAGTAATCTAAATCAAGAGGGAGTAGATAAGGCTATTCGAGCTGCTAATAAATTCAAAATCTCAAAATTTAATGTAGATCTCACAATAACCAGTAAGATTCCACGGGCTATACAAACCGCTGTGGCCATGGGAATAAGTGTTAATGAAACCTGTGATGAGCTCTGGATACTAGGTGGGGGACTTACAGTAGCCGAGATCAAAAAAGAAGGTCAACTGAGGGAAGATATGCTTGGGTTCATCATCAAAAATGTATATACATAATTTTAAACGCTGAAATTAACTAATCTCAGACGTTCTGGCGAGATGATGTCACCACTACTCCATTTAGACAGGCTATTTGGAGCTACTTTTCTCATTATATTGATTGCACCGTTGAT
>DAOUUM010000001.1 GCA_030668165.1 Candidatus Heimdallarchaeota archaeon | reverse complement strand
TGAAATGGCACCTTTCTCAACCACATTATCTACAAATCCTGTACGACTTCTCTCTTCCAGAATATCTTGTAATTGATTTGCAGTATAAGGAGGAAATATTAATTCCTGTTCAGTGAGTGTACTTCTAATTCTTGCATCAATGGATTCTTTGAAATCGATACGATTAGTGATGCCAATTATCGAGATGGAGGATTGCTTCAAATCAGTATTAATTCTCGTCAGAATGTACAAGGGTTCTCCAGCTTTTTTGAGCAATATATCTATTTCATCTAATACGATGGTCAGATGTATCTTCCTCTCCTCAAGTCCTTCAACAAATGTATCGAAAATATCACCTGTGGCAAGTCCGGTCTTTGGAACATCTTTACCCACACTAGCACATAAGAACGCGTATAGTCTGTAGGATGTATCTATCAACTGACAGTTAATAAATGCATAATCAAAATCAATACCAACTTCTTTTGTCTGATGCTTAAGGTGCTTAATTACATACTTGGATACCACAGTTTTCCCTCCACCAGTTTTTCCATAAAGGAAAGCATTGGAGGGCGTACCACCAGCCATAATGGGTCCTAATATATTTGCCAATGACCTTATCTCATTATTTCGATGAGGTAAATTATCTGGAACAAATGTGGCCCTTAAACTTTCTCTCTCCTTGAAAATCGGTGTAACAGGTTTGTGAAATCGTGAAAATATTTCGTTCAATTGTACGTTTTGATCCGCCATTATTATCAGCTTTTTGTCAATGATCATTAATTGCTGGAACAGGCATCTCTAGATGTGATTTACCAGCAAGAATAATCTTGGCAACCCTATCTTAATATCCGCACTGAACATATATATCTTGTGTAATAATATCATAAAGTTGCAACATCCTTTGGTTCATGTGGAGTATAGTGAGTGAGAATTCAGAGGTATCAAATCCTGTATCTCTGAAATTCATTCGGTTCATGTTGATATATACATTCCTAGTGGTTATACTATTAATAATCGCCGTTTTTTTAATAGATTGCGTTTCGAGTGGAACCAATCATTGTAGTTCTTATGATCGAATTACAATCGACTATTAAGGGTATATTCAACAAAATACTAATCTCACACTTTGATATATCACTTCGGGTGGAACTACTTATACTACTGTAATATGTAGAACTTCTTCATGTATTTTCTTTATTTTAATATAGAGTGCGGGGGAGATAGAGACATAACATATGTTATCTATGGGCTATACGTTCAATAATTGAAGTATCACGGTCTAAATATAAATTTGAGTCCAAAAGAAATCAAGGTTATGCCGAATTTTTATCTATCATTTGAGAAAATCCATAAATAGCCCATTTATGAAATATCTGGACTTGATCTATGAAATTATATTTTCATTATCTAAGACCTTTTACTCAGCAATTACAATATGTGACTATATAATTCAGTTAATAAATTGTTTAACACTATCCGCAAAGGTTCGGTAGGCATTTTCAGATACCTCATCCGTGATCCAGCAAGAGTTTATACCATAATTATCCGCTCCCTTGATATCTGCATTTCTAGAATCACCAATCATGCAGATTTGGTCCTTTCTCAATTCATAACCCAGGGCTTTATTTGCCATACAATGGGCGATTTCAAAAATTGGTAGTCCTGGTTTTGGTTCTCCAGCAGTTTCACTAGTGATATAATCATGCATATAATCAAACAGATTAATTCGTTTAAATCTCTCGTTCTGAATTTTCTCAATGCCATTGGAAACTATGATCACAGCATATCCTGAATCCATCAGTGTTTTGAGCAGTCTCAAATTGATCTCTTCTATAGCAGAATAGTTCACAAATCTTGAAAGATAATCATTATTCAGGACCATCGGTTCCTCATTAATTCCATACTTTTTACTCATATACTCGAATCGTTGAAATTGGATCTCCTTGATGGTAATACTACCATCTTCGAACTTACCCCACAATTCAATATTTTTGTTTTTGTAATCAATAAAAGCTTCATCTGCCTTTTCAGGACTGATAAAATCTGAGAACATATCTTTTAGTGCCTGTTCTGATGCAATATGATAATCCACCAATGTTCCATCAAAATCAATGAATAAGGCTTTGATTTGGGAATGATCAAAATTTGAATTGTTCACAATTGTTCAATAAATCAATTATTCATAATATTTGCTCTTGATTGCTTTGTTTTTATCTAATTAATACTTAAAGTAATTAGAAAAATTTCTAATTTTTGGTTTCTAACATTTTAGAATTCAAGTATGATCCAAATTGGTTAATTTTTATTTTATGTTAATCATCAATATGGTGATATATCCTTTCTTTTACCCTCTCAATTAGACAAAAAGGGCAGTAAGGACCCAATATGTCTTCCTCAAGTTGTCTCAAATGATATCCACACATTGGATCTCCTTTTTTCCCCGCGGATATGGCTGGGGGAAAATTTGATTCATCAATATTTAATCCATCATCAGATTTCATTATTATAATTTCCCTATCGAAATCTATCATTCGAACTCCGCTTTTATATTCCCTTTTAACAACCATTTCCAATTATCTCCTTTTCGATAGTTTGATATTTAATATTTTGTTCATTATTCTCAATTAGCATATCCAATAACCTAATTGATATTGGTTGATGAGTAATTTAACCTTATCTCTGACAAAGTCAAAGTTAATTTTATTTTAGTTAATGCCATTCTATTTGATTTGTCAGAGATTATGATAGTGGGGCATTGACTTTGTCAGAGGAACTATTAAAAACAAATAATTTGGTGTTTAGTATATGCTTAACAATATGGTGAATCAAGAGGTAAATCAATAGGTGACTAAAATATGTATGTTGGAGTAAAAAGAGATGGAAATTGGATTGTAGAAGTAACAAATTTAAAAGAAACCATAAGTATCTTTGATGAATTCAATTTAGAAAAGGTATCTTGGAGAGAAGGGGCAGAGGGTTGGAATGTTTATGTAACTGACGCACGAGATGAAATGAAATTGTATTATTATGGAATGAGGCCTCAATCAATGAGAACTTTGTATAATTATTTTGTGGATTGTAAAATTAGTCAGTTTAAAGTTCAATGTTGTGACAGGTGTGGCGACTATTTACATGTAAAACATGGGCATCATGATGGAACCGGTTTATTGTGCATAAGGTGTAGTACAAGTGAGTGTAATTGTAACGTAATGCGATGGGATAGAGATAAATGGGATCTGGATTCTATTGATGGCCCTTCCTTTAATTTTGAAGAGATCAAGAAAGCATGGATGAGAATGAGAGCTGAACGAGATAAAAAGTGAACTATGACATCTTAGTAACTTATATCAAAAATAGTTTTTATAATAATTGGAATTGCATTATTAATAACCTAATTTCTATCCATTCTCAGATAATTTCGTTTAGCCTTAATTATACGCGATTATTATTAATTATTTTCAAATGTTATTACAATTTGTGATTTGTCAATAAAGAGCTGTTTACTGTGCCTTGATGGGAACTCCCTTGGCTTTGATTAAGGGAGTCGATAAGAAGCCATTCACCAGATCGAGTTCTTTGCCCATACCTGTGATATTTTGCAGAACATCAAACATGTTACCACCTATGGTGACATTCTTCAGTGGTTCTGCCAGTTCTCCATTTCTAATCAATTGGGCACCCTTAACAACACCACTGAATATTCCGTTCGGTACCTGGGTGGATCCTGAAAATCTGTCGAAGATAATACCCTCTTTGATATCCTCAAACAATTCCTCCTCACTCATATCACCTGGTGCAAACGTTGGACCATTTGGCATTATCATATTTGGTGGTGCCATGAATCCCTGACGAGCAGAATTACCAGTCGATACCACATCTGCTCTGGCTGCTCTTAACTCATCATAGAGAAAACTCTCCAGGTAACCATTTTTGATAATAGTTGTTTGTCGTGTTGGATTTCCCTCTCCATCAAAGGATTTAACTCCAGCCCCTCTTGCAGGATTATGAGATTCATCCAATACTGTGAAATTGTCCAAGGCAACCTTATCTGCCAGCCTGTCCTTCCACATGGATCGTTCTTGCTGGACATTATCTGCACCAGTGGCAAATCCAACTACTTGAGCCAGCGGGAATACAGCACCCTCTTTAAAGATGACCACATCTGAATCAATTGATTTGGGTACTATCGGATTCATATTCTGAATTGCACGGTTGATCAGATCACCAGTAAATGCTTCATAATCTACTGATTTTGGATCTCTGGTAAAGAAATCACTTACCACAAATGAACCAATTTTCTCCCCTTCTCTTGCTACTGCAAAGAAACCACCTGTATAATTATTTCTGCGTTCAAAATTTTCAATACCCAAGGAGTTCACTATGCCAACCCATGTCTCAGCTACACTCAGTGGACTGAGGTTTACCCTGATGGGTACTTTTGATTCTTTGATATAGCTCAAAACGACTTTCATATTATCTATTAGATCATCCACCTGAAGATCTGATACTGATTTGGAGTATATCCCGTCTATACTAGAATAACTGGTGGGAGATGGAAATCTGAGATTATCCTTTGATGGTGAGACTCTGGCAACTGCAATTGCTTCATCAGCTGCGCTTTTTAGCGCATCTATATCAAGTTTATTTGAGTAGGAGAAACCCTCTGCCCTATTTTTAAGTACTCTGATCGCAAAACCAAGCTCGGATTTACTCCGCTCTGTGGATATTGATTGGTTCTCAGCCAGTATCTCCATAGTTTTACTATAATTGAAGTATACCTCAGCTGCATCAACATCTTTTGATAGTGCATAATCTCTAACCTTGCTTGCGAGATCCATCAGATATTCTTTATTTAACTGCTCCATCTTATTTCCCTCCTGCTAGCATGGCTTTTAATGCCACATATGGTCCACCAGCATCTACTTTTGCAGGTTGTTCCTTGCCACAAGTACCCGAGCCGATAGTCAGTTCGAAATCCTTACCCACACCAAGGATATTACTCAACACCTCAAATGCGTTACCAGTCACGACAGGATTCTGGTAGAGCTCGTCTGTTAACTCTCCATTTCTAATCTTGTATGCCTCAACGGCACCAAACATGAACTCGCCTGAGGAATCAGCCTGGCCATTCATCATGGTTTTGAGGAGATATCCATCACCAACAACTTCGTATAATTCATCAAAACTCATATCCCTTGGTTCAATATAGGTATTCCTCATTCGTACTATCGGTTCATCTTGGAAAGTATATGCACGTGCATTACCAGTTGCTTCAACATCTAGTTCTGCAGCATAGGATCGGTTAGTCATATATCCATTCATAACTCCATTCTCAATGAGTTTGACTTCCTTTCCTCTCACACCCTCATCATCATAGGGTAACCAACCAACTCCCATCCATTTAGAACCTTTCTTGAGAGGTGCATCTATCATGGTGATCTTTTCATCAACCACCTTTTGTCCGAGTTTACCCTGGGTGAAGGAACCCATGGCCACAAGATCCGCCTCTGCAGTGTGACCTACAGCCTCGTGTGCCAGTATACCAACCATTTGGTGATCTAGAAGAACATTGGACATTCCTCCGGGTATTATAGGTGCACTTGTGAGTTTGGTTGCTTTCTCAGCTGCACTTCTTACAATTTCATCCATTGGATGAAGATCAAAGAATTCAAGACCCATGGTATGTGACCATGAGTCGTAACCGACTCCCATCTTACCCTCCTCATTTATTGCAACAGCATAGGCTATTAGCGTGGGTTTCATATCCTCCCAGGAAACTCGAGTACCTTCATTGGTAACAATAATTCTCTTATCAACAACTTCATTGAGAATAATAATTAAACTCTTAACAAGTTTGTAATCCTTCTGAACTTTGGCTGCATCGATCATTGAATTCAATTTATCCTCAACTGAAATATCATTAAGATGTTTTACTCTTGGAGATACAACATGATCCTCAATAATTTCGACATCTGCCAACTTAATTTTTCTATCTTTGTGAGTAGCTGAATTCTTTGCCAGGGTCACTGCTGATTTCACGGTGGCAAAGAGGCTATCTTTCGTCGTGATTGATGTTGAGGTCTGACCCCAGCTACCATCCACCAGTGCTCTAACATTGAATCCCACCCGACTTCCTGTGGTACTGGAAATATCATTATCCTTGAATTGAAAATTGGCAAGGTATTTGTCCTGGTAACGGATCTCAAGGTATCCAGCTCCAAGATCGTCTCCATAGTCAAGTCCCTTTACGAGAAAATCCTTATCTATAGTCATATGATGTATTCAAAACCATGTATTAAATAAAAATTATTGATTCGGATAATTCTTTTTGATTAAATGTTTGAAAATAAAAATTTGCAAAATGTCAACTCCTAAATGATCAATCGTTGTCGATAAATTGACTATTAGGAATTAATTGTGAGGTGAATTTTAATATATTTTATATTTAATTTTTTCATACGATGAGCATAATTGTTGAGAATAAAGATCTGGGCGCGATAATCAAAGACAATAAGCTGATGGGGCTTGGAAACGATACCATTAATGATTTAATAGCAACAGGAGAATTTCAAGTTTTGAAATTGCTGCTATCACATGGTAATCTGAGCAATGATGAAATCGAGGCAAAATATACGTCTCATATCTCCACTAGTATGATTTTGAGTAATTTACAGGCAGATCGGTTGATTGAACCCACTGGGAATATGAGATGGAAACCTGCAAACAATGTAATTGCATTACTAGAGGAATATCAGCAAAAGAAGATCGCAGTTGAGAAATCTCAAGGGGTGAAAAAGGACGAACTAAATAAATTTGAGGAAATAACTTCCAAAAAGCTTAGTTACTCCAAATTCGCCAATATTCTCAAAGATACTCCCATTATACCCAAATTATATCAATCAACTGAGGAACTATTCGAGATACCTGAACTCGAGCTCCTTGTGCTTATTAAGAATGAACAACCAATCACTACGGATGAATTGGAGGTGCTGTTTACCAGTGAGAGCTCAATAAGTATGATCTTGTCCAATTTGGTGGCTGATAAACTGATTCAGGAAGAAGAGGGGTATAAATGGATTATTTCTCCTGAAATTGATGCTCAATTTGATGATAGCCAGCTTAAATCCAGTGAGGAGTTCAGTGCAGATACCAGTGATATGATCAGATCATCATTGGCAGATCCCACTCAGGTCATAGAAGATAAACAGCTGATAAAATCCCTTTTGGATTTGGATTATTTTCCTGGTAAAGCATTTAACGAGATAATTGAAACCTACGAATTCAAGATACTGTATCTTATTAACAACAACATCAATATTTCCTCTGCGGAGATGCAGGACTATTTGGATGAGGATGTACCTCTTACAATGATCCTTTCAAATCTGAAAATAGATGATTTGATAACTCAACAGAATGATTACTCCTGGAGTTTATCGGAAACCCTTCGAAGAATGATGATGAAGGTAAAAATCACTTCAGATGAGTTTAGGACAGAGATAGCATCTGTTCAGAAATTATCTGCAAAACTAAAGAAAGATGAACTCAAACCTGCTGAGGCAACTGTAGAAACAATAAAAGAAGAAATTATTGCTCCCAAACCTGAAACAATTGTTCAAGAACCAGTTGAGGTGGCTGCAGAACCTGAAAAAGTTGAAATAATTGAAGAAGTGATCGGAGATACCCCTGATCCAGTGGTTGAAGAAAAACCTCAACCAAGGGAAACTATTGTGATCGCCAAATCTGAGGTGGTGTTTGAGAAACCAAGTAAACCACTCTCTTTCAATGAATACATCCAGGAACTCCTGATAAAACACAGATATCTTGATAAGGAATTATCTAGCAAGGAAGAATTAATGAATGTTCCTGAATATGAATTATTAAATCTTTTAAGACATAGCGGACCACTATCCTCAGTTAAGATTGAGGAATTGACCGAGAATGTAGGTTCGGTATCTCTCACATTGAGTAATCTGGGAGCTGATCGATTGATTCAACAGACAGAAGATAACAATTGGAGGTTATCGGATGATTTATTGAAATCACTTGAACCCTCTAAATCTAGTACTCCTGAGAAATCAGAGGTCATTAAGGTTGAAGAAGAGGAGGTTAGCGATGAATCATTGCAGCAATTCATATTAACCATAGCAAAGATTGGTTATATCCATGATCCAAGTCTTTCATTACAGGAATTACTAAAAATATCTAATTTTGAGGTGATTAAGATCGTCAGGGATAATGAACCGATTTCACTGAATAGAATTAAAGAAATTGCAAGGAGTGAATCTCCAGTGTTGATTTCTCGTACAATATTGACCCTGGAGGCTGATGAAAACATATCAACCAATGCTGAGGGTCTTTTTGGGTTATCGGATAAGTTCAAGCGATTACTAATTGAGGATGAATTAAAAGCTGAAGAACTATTGAGACAGGAAGAAGAGCAAGAAAAGGAACTTGAGAAAATTAAAATGTATGAGGAAGAAGCAGTAAGATTGGAAGGTATTGCAAAAATACTACTCGATGAGGGCATCATCAAATCAGAAACCGATGACATCAGAGAATTGATGACCATTCCTGAATTTGAGATACTTGCAATAATAACAAAAACTGGGAGTGCAAGTGCAGAAAAAATAAAAGCAGAAGCTGAGAGTGTTTCTCCTGTCTTAATCAGTCGATCTATCAGCAAGCTGGATGCAAATAATATTATTAATTTAATTGATGATGAATATGAGTTAGAGAGAAGTTTGAAGAGTAAATTTAGGTTTATTTAGCAGGTAATTCAAATCCTGTGGCATTTCCATTTGGTGATAACTTACTCAGAATCAGCAATCCCAATCCTGATAGAATCAAAAATAAACCAACATAGAATGTAGCTACTAAATATGGGAAGTATTGAGTTCCATTGATATCATGAGTGATGGAAATCAAAAATCCTAGAATAATGGTAGTAATACCAATACTGAAAGACATCACAGATGCAGTTTCAGTCTTTGTTTCTGACTCTTCCTTAATTTCCGCATCTGACATGCCCATCCAGGTCTCAAGTCCTTTTTTGATTGCTGGAACCAAGAGAAGAATTGTGATCATTAGATTTAGAAATGTTCTGATGACTGATGGAGTAAATTTACCCACCGAAAAAATTAGGTAGGATGGGATCCCTCCACTAATAAATCCAACAATCGCAGTAATCATTGCAGTATTATAAAACCAACTTTTTCGGTTCATAAGTGCATAGACGAGTACACAAGACACAACACCGACAAGTAAGGTGAGTGAAGTCGTAACGTACCATAATACTTGATAATCAACAACAATTTGGGCATAGGGTTCTGGATTCAATGTGGGGCAAGTGGATCCATATCCAGATACTAATCCAATGATTCCAGCTAATACTTCTAAAGTAATAAAAGTAATGTAAGTTCCTTTAGACATAATAATCAGTTAAAAACGAATTTGAAGATAACTAATAAGTTTATTAGCAATAGGTTTGGTATAAAGCATATATACTATAAATATTGTAGTAAAAATTCAAAATAATATATCAATAATTTACATATCTCACAGGTTTTATATCAAATTATGATATTTCTTTATCTTCGACTAATAGAAATAAATAATTTTACAAATTAAAATATATCTGAAATTTCAATTCTAAGAATTCAAGTATTGATTGCTTTATTCGAAATGATAATAAATCGATCAATTAAAGTGAGTTTGAATTATGTCAGTCGATCCTGAGTTTGTATTCTCACAATCTAGCAAAGTAATGTCCTCTTATTTTAAATCACAGCAAAAATTCGAAAAAATAGGTACTCTGATGGGTACCGTGTGGTTCTTTGCAGGATGGTTTGAAGACGGCCTGTTGTTCTTTTTCAGTATGAGTCTGACAATGATTTTATTGGTAGTGGGTGCGGTTGATTCAGTTATTCAAACAAGATCCATGGGTCAGTACTCTGGAAAAGCTGTAAGACGACTATTATTAGCAGTTTGGTCCGGAGGGATGTATTCTAATGGAGATACCCCTGGTCCTGATACAGTCTCCTTCTTCGATCTAAATATTGAGGTCGTATTAATTTCGCAAGTTGTAATTGCATCATTACTAGTATTTTGGTTTGGGTCTCGTTATATTAATGAGGTACAATCTGCTGATTTTACTGTTTCAAGATTTGTTGTTATCTCAATTAGGGGAATGTTACGTGGTGCAATACTAGCTGCTTTCGTCTATTCATTATTTAGTAAGAACTATATTCCCGAATCTCTGAATCTCTATCTGTTCATTGCTTACATAGCAGAACCACTTATTTATATGTTCTTCTCATATCTCGATCAGACGATATCACGGGCCGATATGTTATTTGGCACTTCCAAACTGCCAATTGTTGCCTTGAGAGAGAGTTTGCTCTCAAATACATTTCTCATCCTTTTCACTGGATGGTTCAAGGGTATACAGGGATCTGAATGGGATGCACTGAGAGCTTTGTATCTTTTGGCAACAATAATTGTCTTTGTTTGGAGTTTTGATGTGATCAAGGAATTCAACAGACATGTTCTCGGAAAGAATGCACTCGGTCAATTCCTTGAACATATGCCCGAGGAGATAAATGATCTGAACCTGGGTGACAAACTAGGTCATGTCATTGATACGAGCACCCTGATCTCTGTTGGAAAGAAGGGAGATTTGAAGTTAAATGCAGGATCTATTGTCATTCCTGTTGGTGAGATAGAGGGAAAGATCAAGGCTATTATCATCGGTAAAGGTGAGAATATAATCAATCGGAGCGGTGAACTATCCTCACAGTTAATGGATGGAGTATCCACGGCAATGCTCTCTAAGAAGGAATTTAAGAAAGCAATCAAAGACATCATCCCCCAGAGAATGGATACAATAAACCTTGAAAATTTGGAATTACCCTCTCTCGAAACTATTGTAAACGTGGTCTCAATACTTGGTAATCAGATGTCTGGTTGGATTGAGAATATTAAGAAAGAACTCGGTCGTTTTCAATTATCAAATTATGGGATTTCTGAGATTGATGGAAACGAGAATGTGATCCTACCCGGGATAAAGGTGCAAACCATTGATGATACCCAAATTGTAAACGTACTTGGTATGATTAAGGTTACCGAAACCCCAGATATCACAACAGTTAGAATTGGATCATGGCTTAATGTTGTAGAGGTACCCAAATTCACTTTTGTGAGCCTTCCCGGAATTACAGTTTTTGATCTTGCAGAGGGAGGATCAGCTGTCGATATATTTGGTTTCAAGATTGGTGATGGGATCAGTGCAGATAGGTTAATGGAGTTCAAAGATGCTTTGCTATCACAATTGGACAGATTTGAATCCCATATGCATTCAAGACTGGGAAGAATTCTTGCGGATAAGGATGCCAATGCACTGCTATCAGTATCATGGGATGGTGAATTCAAACCATTACTCGAGGGTAGAGATAGATATTTTGGTGAGCATCCGGCACTTGGTGCAGCGGTCAATGCCTCCCGTAGATTAATGCCCGGCTATGATGAGACCACAGAACCAGGAAAAATTATTGAATTGACTGGTATCAATCCATCAAAGTCTCCACAGATGACAAAATCCACAAAAGGTATTAAATCAATAAAAGGGATTGAAGGAATTAAGAGGAAAAGTAAGATTGATGTGAAAATTGACATAGATATTGGAAGATCAAAATCGAAGTTAAAGTCTGTAAAGGAAGAGATGGATGCAATTTCTGAGGATATTGAATCAATCAAAAAAGAGATGAACGGAGAAACTGAAGATGATTATCCAATTTATGATGCTGATTATGAGATAGTAGACGATGACGATTATGAAATATCAGACGAGGAATAATCCTTACAATTAATCGATTTCATTTTTGAACATTTTCTTCTTCAACCACAGTGATACATAGACAAGAGCCAGTAGTATAGGTACCTCAATTAGTGGCCCAATGACTGTGGCCAATGCCTGATCGCTCTCAATGCCAAATGTCCCTATCGCAACCGCAATCGCTAGTTCAAAATTATTGGATGCTGCGGTGAATGAAAGAGTTACTGTTTTACTGTACATAAATTTCAGACCCCAGGAGATAAGGAATGAAATTGCAAACATCAAAAAGAAATATAAAATCAAGGGAGCTATTATCTGTAATAATTTCCATTTCAACTCAAATATCTTCCGTCCCTGCATGGCAAACATGATAATAATGGTGTACAAGAGGCCTATCAATGCTGTTGGTCCCAGTTTCTTGACAAATTGATTATCATATCTATCCTTACCAATTCTCTGTATGCCCACGAAACGTGTGATTATACCTGCGATTAATGGGATACCCAGGAAAATAAATACACTGATTGCAATTTCCTGGATCGATATATCGAGCGAAGTACTCACCCCACCAAACCATTCAGATGCTATTCCCAGGAAGAAATAGGCATAAATCGAATACATAAATACCTGGAATACTGAGTTTAATGCAACCAAAGCAGCTGCATCCTCATTATCTCCACCAGCCAGCATATTCCAGATCAATACCATTGCAATACATCTTGCAAGGCCTATGGTTATTAATCCCTGTCGGAATGCTGGTTCATCTGCAAGGAATAACCAGGCCAGGAGAAACATTAATAGAGGACCAATGATCCAATTCAGGAAAAGTGAGGTGGCAAACATCTTCTTCTCATTTTTTAATTTTCCTAATTCTTCGTACTTCACCTTGGCTAAAACCGGATACATCATCCACAACAATCCAATTGCAATGGGTAGAGATGTGGATCCGAATTGCACGGCATTGAATATATCCTGTATCCCTTCAATTAATCCAAATCCAAGTCCGATTAGCATCGCAAGTATTATCCAGATGGGTAGAAAACGGTCAAGAGTTGTCATTTTCGAGGTTAAACTTCCAGATTCCATGGTACTCATAATTTGCTAAATGAAGTTAACATTATAAAAATATAAAGAATTAAATGATAAACTGCAACTTAGAAAATTAAAAAATTACCTAATATCTACTTTATTCAATAATTCGAGTGCAAAAAATTGCAATAATTGGATCAATTGCCTATACATGCTCATTTTTCCTTTGATTACAAGTGGAATATTACAGGATATACCAGATAATACTGAAACAATCAAGGGATTTGCAGTACTAATACTCCCCTTAATCCTTATGCTAGGGATGAATATCAAAGGCTGGATGAATAGATAATTACTCCTCTGCTGCCTCTTGTCTTGCTTCCTCTTGTTTTGCTAATTTAATCAACCTTTTTCTTTCCTCTTTCAATTTTTTCTCAAGGTATTTCACACGTTTTTTATCCCAGATTAATATTGATTGTCCCACAACTTTCCTGATAACTTTATCCAGATCAGATGCATATTCCACATGTTCATCTCCATTATTGATGAAATCATACATCATCTGATTTAATTTCAAGTTTGATACGATAATTCTCACCAATTCTTCCTTATCAACAGCCTTGATCAGAATCTCATCTTTATCCTCGAATACAGCAATAAATGATAACTGGAAGTCTGAATGTGGATGAGGGATGAAGAAATTATAACTCTTACTCTCAATCGTTACCCGAAACACATATCCCTCCTTGTTATCAGTCTCCGCAAGCCTGGTTATATTTCTGGCCAAAGACAAAAGAGTAGCTGTTAAATTCTCATTTTCCATAGATATTTCATCATCTCTGCTGATAAAGGAACTCCATAGAGGTATACCTTCTGGTTTACCCTCAATAGTTCTCATCATCGTCATCATAACTGGGCTGGATGGTAATCTTAGTAGGTGATCACTAGTTTCTTGCACAGACATCTCTAATCATTCATAATTAATCTTCTACTTTAATAAAACTATTTGATTTTAAACTAAATTATTTCTTTTATTATTAATGAGACTTTTGATTAGATCGAACAAGGATATTTTCATAGTAATTCGATAAACACATATTTCATCTATTTATAATCCACATCATCTGATATGAAGATAATTCGCCTAGAAAGCTTATAAATATATGATCTCAAATACGAATTCACTCAATTGTTCTTACGAACTTAGAGATTAGAAAAGAAATGTTTTAAATATGGAGATCGAGATATATTTTATAAGGGATAAATAGACCGAAGGGAAAACATCGTGAGTCGACGTAAAAAAATATTTAAAATAACGCTTCTTGGAGAAGGCGCAGTAGGCAAGACAGCGATTAAAACACGCTACCTTGGAGACACTTTCAAGAAGAACTACACGATCACTATTGGTGCTGATTTTGCCGTCAAGCGCATGCAGGTAAATAACGAGGAAGTCACCCTACAGATATGGGATCTTGCAGGTCAGCCACGATTTTCCAAGGTGAGAGAAGTTTACTACAATGGAACCACTGGTGCTCTGCTGATCTATGATATCTCAAGAAGAGATACCTTTGAGAAGGTTGCTCAATGGATCGGAGAGCTGATAAAGAACAATTCAAATCGAATAGTTCCAGTTATCCTGATTGCCAATAAGAGTGATCTGAGGGGAACAGAGCAGGAGAAGGTTACCTACGAAGAGGGTGCCGGCTATGCAGCAGAGCTTGCCAGCTGGGCAGGATTTGATATACCCTATGTTGAGACATCTGCCAAATCAGGTGATAATGTAGAGGATGCTTTTATCAGACTGGTTGAGAATATTGAGAATGTGATGAGTTCAAGAAGTTCTGCATAAATTGATGTTATTACAATATTAAATGATCGTATAGAATAATATTCGAAAAAAGTATTGATTTGAGAGTTATTTTACATAACGATAAATCCTGATTTTGTTTCTACAAATCAGATAAAAAACGACTACATTGACAATTTGAATAACAGGAAAGTTTAACCAATAAATAATTATGTGAGAAGTTGTATAAAGTTGCATTAACGATAATGATTGGTAGTACTCCCTAAATGGGATAAGGAAAAGCAACAAGGATATAATTATCCAAATAACACTGACAGCTGCTAGATGGAAATCTTTACTTGTTTTATCCATAGATATTATAATCCCAAGCATCAAGAATAAAGGAAGGAGATAAAACACTATATTATATAACTCGTAGATACTGGCTATATATAATAATAAAACCTGAAAAATACCAAATATCCAAGGAGTAATGTAAGGATCACTGGGAAATAAAGTGGAAAGTTTGAGTTTGAAATCTGGCTTATTCTGGTAAAGGACAGATAGTAGAACTGCAGGTAAATAAAATGGAATTGAATTAACATAAATTGCTCCCATGTCATACATCGTCATTGCATAAATATTATGTTTGAACATATTAAACAATTTTGGCGATATATCAGATTGTCTGTTTTCAGGCTATTCAAACCCAAATCTATTATCCTTTATTTTATTAATAATCGCGAACTGATATAATACAATGTTACTAATTTATAATGCAACCGCAATCTCTAATTTTCTAACTAATTCCTTGTACCGATTCCTCAAGGTCACCTCTGTGATAGTTGCAGTTTTGACTATAATTTGTAAAATCCTAGTTTAACATTTCTATTCACTGAATTTATCAAATCAGAGAATGCAATTGATCCAGATACCATCTGTTTGGAATCAAAACCTCTTGTAATAATACCGTACCATTTTTCAGGAATGCTCTCAAAATAGGTATTATCCACCTTATCAATTAATTTGGATAATTCCTGTCTCTGATTAATTCTTTTTCCCCATTTTACCTCAAGGAACAGAGCTTTTTTAGGTGATTTGTATCTGTCCAAGGCGATACAATCGAGTTCAATTGACTTACCAGTGCTATTCCACCAGTTACCAATCTTCTTTGGATCTGCTTTTAATGGTAATAATCCCTGGGAATTCATCTTTTTTATCAGTTGAATTACAATTATTTCCATGGTAGCTCCCATAATGTTATCCAAATTACTAGTTATCATAGTTTTCATGAATTCATAATCTTCCTCTTCTATTGCAGTATTGTTAGGAAATATGAGTTTAAACCAGAATTTAAAGAAGAAATCACTTATGTGATAACGAGTATTTCTTGACTTGGATTTTTCATTGATTGGAATCAATTTGGCGATCAAACCCAGTTTTTCAAGCCTAGATGTATAACTCGGAATATTTCTTGCGTCTTTTTTGATCAAACCTGCGATTTCTGAAATCTTGTTGTTACCCGTGGCAATTGCATATAATATATCCATATATACTGAATTGTTTGGTAATTCTGCCTGAACAAGATTACTTGGCTCATCAAATAATTTATGGCCATAGGATAATATCGTATCAAATATATTTTCAATCAATGATTTATTCACATCGTAGTAAACCAGGTAGCCGGGTGATCCCCCAAATATTGCGTAAACCTGGGCTACTGTATCGATATCCAGACTGGGAAACATGGGCATTACCTCGTAGAATTTGAATAAATTGATTTCTAATTTAGAAGTAATCATTCCATAGAGTGGTTGTGAGATACTCACTAGATCAAGCATCATACCAATTTCAGATCCACAAATGATCAGCATGAAATTCTTATTTTTCCAGTGATTCTCAATCCAGGATTTCATAATAGAGGGTAGACTTGGCAGAATTTCGACAAGATACTGAAACTCATCAAGTACTACAATTAACTTTTCATCTAATTGATCTATTTGATCAGTAAGCCAATCAAAGAAATCCTCTATACTTGTGAATGTATACCTGTGTTTGTCACCGATTATATTCTTGGAGACTGATGCGTACAATCTAGGGAGCTGAATTGATGCAACCTGTTTGTTAGCCACGTAGAATGCAGACCTTTTGTCCTGCACAAAATATCTGAGTAGATATGTTTTTCCTATTCTTCTCCTTCCATGTACCATCACAAAATCAAACTGGTCAGAATTGTACATATTATCCAATATTTTCAGTTCTCGTTCTCTATTATGAAATCGCATTGTATTATGTCATCCCTAGTTATGATTTATTATTAATTAATTAGTTAATAAAACGGATATATAAAAACTGCTTCTGATACTTGGGTTAAATTGCATAGGAAATTCAAATTTACCTATCCAAATTGGATTGTACACAAATCATAACCCATCATGTCATTGTCAATTATGATTTACATATATTTAATATATTATAAAATATAAGAATTAATTAATCGATTATCTAATTATGGCTACTCAATGCTATTTCAGGAATATTATTAATTTATAATGCTACAGCAATCTCTAATTTTCTAACTAATTCTTTGTAACGATTACGCACAGTTACCTCAGTAACAGTTGCAGTCTCTGCAATCTCTCTCTGGGTTCTTCTCTCACCCTCAATAATTCCAGCGATATAGATAGCAGCTGCGGCAAGTCCTGTTGGATCTTTTCCAGCGGTCAGACCTTTTTGCTTGGCCTCTTTCACCAGATCGATTGCTCTACGTGCAGTTGCACCTGTGAGTTTCAGATCTGCTGCAAACCTGACAATATAATCAGTTGGATTGGCCAGTGGTATTTTGAGATTCAACTCATGGATCATCAGACGATAACATCTACCCAGTTCCTTCTTATTAATTCTTGAATTTCTTGCAATCTCATCAAGAGTTCTTGGTACACGTCTCTGTCTGGCTGCTGCATATGCTGCGGCACCAATCATGGCCTCAATCGATCTTCCACGGATCAGTCTCTTGTTGATTGCTGATCTGTAGATAACAGATGCAGTCTCTTTTACAGATCTTGGCAGTCCCAATTGGGATGACAGCCTGTCAAGCTCAGACATGGCCTGTGCAAGATTACGATCTACTGACGAATGAACTCTGGTTCGGATATGCCATTTTCGCAGTCTATAAATCTGTGATCTCTGGCTTGGAGATAGTTTTTTACCGTATGAATCACGATCCTCCCAGCCTATCTGTGTTGATAAACCCTTGTCATGCACAGTATAGGTTGTTGGAGATCCAACACGTGACCTCTTGGAACGCTCTGCTGAGTTGAAAGCCCTCCATTCTGGTCCGTCATCGATTAATGAATCTTCGATGATCGCACCACAATCTCGACAGATAATATCTCCACGTTGCATGTCTTGGATTGTTGATGAGCTTCCACAATCAGGACAGCGTTGTTGTATTTCCTCTCTCTTCTTAGCTTTATTATTTGGACTTGGTCTTGAAATTAGTATACACCCCAGGCAGTTTAAAATTTATCGAAATTTAATTCCACCAAAAAATTATCGCTACTGATTCTCTGTTTTTTTTCATATATAAATCTATGTATTTTTCCTCTTCGATATTCGTTCAGAAAGATTTATATTTAACATTTATTTTTCATTGAGCTTAAAATCTTATCTGAAAAAATTATATAAATCAATTGATAAATATGATTGTAATTCATATGCTTTATAAATTAGTATGCTAGTTTTACCTAAAAATGGTTAAATGCGCCATTATGACCGTTTGAATCCAGTAAACTAATGGAACATATATTATTTATGAATTTAGAACTCTTGAAATAATCAAATATGGCTAGATGGTCCTCAAATAGTTCTACATATAATCAATCGGACTGCCTTTCAATGTTTTGCTAAAAAGGGTGGGTTATTCTAAATATTTTGATTTTCGATATATTTTTTCCATTTATTTGAAAAATTTACAACAGGAATCTAAAGACAAGAGGGAATGAGGAATCAGAAATCGGATGGTAGCATGGATTATGATACCAGTGTGATGTATAGAGTAGGTCCTTTTGTGCCAGTCAGAGAGAGTCCATGGTCACATTAACGCCACTAAAAATTCCGAAAGCTCAGGTTTATCGATACTGAAAGGAGCTTGGAGGTTGTACAAATCCCAGCCTTCCGGTATTTTAATATCCCAATCAACAATAAACACAGTTTTTAGTTTATTCAAAGAAGCAAGGCTGGTGATATCCTGTAGGGTAGGATCACCAATTAATTTAATATATTGTAAATTCTTCAAATTAGCAATCTCTTTGGGTAAAACCTCAATATTTATATCAAGTAGACTTAAATGAGTAAGATCTAGATGGAAAATAAATTCAGGAATTTTATCGGATCCTTGCATGTCCAAATATAATACCTTCAAATTCTTGAGTTTAGCAAGCTGAATCCCAACCTCCTCATTGTAGACCATATCGAGATTAGTTATTGCCTGGAATTTACCCAACATACTATAATCCGGGTATTCATCCTCCCCAAGTCGAATATCAATACTAACCCAATCAGGCAGAATAATACTCTTGGAGACAAAATCCTCTGTTAAGGCGTCTATATCAATATTTAGAGACGAGAGAACAGGGCTTTTAAGCATAGTTTGAGACAGAAAAGGCAGATCACCTTTCTTCAGATTTACTATACCATTGTAGAAAATATTACCTGGTAGCCCTGGTGAGATAACAAAATCATGTATCCTGTACTCAAGCTCTACTGCAGCTAAATAATCTGGATACAGCTTATCGAGGATGACACGTCTCTCCTCATAAGTATATGTTTTTGCCACAATTAATCTATATAATTTACATATATAAAGTTAGACAATGCCGAATCGTGTAAATAATTGAATTTTTATGAAAATGATTCAAGGATTCAGATAAATCAGTACTTGATGTGATCTAAATACTTCACAAGTAGTACCTGACCCTGTTTAGTAGCTAGGTTTAGTGAAATTAGTTTATTCAATATCAACTGGATATGGTTGGGCAAATCTGCGGAATCACGCCGTAGTATGTCGAACATATCAAATACGTTTCCATCGGCGCGATAGTATAACTGGCCAATATCAACCCAAGAAGTCCCACCATGAACCTCTACGAGATCAGAGTATTTTTGAGTATATCTCTGGTAGAATTCCTTCAGATTACTTACGGTCGTTCGACTATCCAAAATAGATGTGTGATCCATACCGAAGTAAGTCTGCAAATCTGCAGAACAACTACCAAACTCAGAATCCTGCATCATTACTGGAGCTGAAAGAGGACTCAAGGCAATATTATCCGCCATGGAATAGTACATAGAATATATGGAGGTATCGAAAAACATATCGAACCTGAACATTTGGAATTCCATACTATTTCCAAAAACTTTGCTCCTTATTTCACTACTGGGGATGTTGGAAAATGTGAGATAATTAATCCTATTCCTCTCTTCTATACTATCGAGTTCTAACTGAGTGATCAAAGATGAGGACCCCTCATTATTTCTATCATTGTCCATCAAGGAGAAAGAATCGGAGATAAACGCATTTACCATATCAGTGTACACATCATCAAGGGTTACATTTATGCTCTCGGCTGAATCATAAAGGGTGATCGCTGACATCTCATCCTCTCTAACGATCTCGTAGAATTGGGAAGCAATCTGACTAGGATCTAGGTTACCCAGAAGAGGATTAACATATGCCATTATATCAGGACCGATAGAGTCATGGAATTTATTTTCTTCCCTGAGATAGGTAATCATGATAGATCTAATAATAGGCTCAACCATATCACCTATCAACAAGGGTGACTTTCCTAATGATAATTGAAACTCAATCTCTCCTGAATTCAAACCTTCAGTCTCAAAGAACAATTCCTGATTCAATGTACCATTGACAATCACATCTAATGGTGAATAGAAGCCGGTTCCATTATCAATGTACATACGGCCATAAAACTCGTCAAAATATACTGTGGATGTGTAGGTAGACATATCCAAATCGAAATTAAAATCGAGTGAATATACCCTCCTATCTACATCGGGACTATTTGGTAAGAATATCTCGTTATCGAAATTAACAAAAGATTCTATGAGTCTCTCATTCTGTTCCCTGGCAACAACCCTGGACATCTCGAATGGGATAGTCTCCTCGTCCATCGAAGTATCAGAAAAATCTAATATCTCATCAATCGAATACAAATTGTAATTAAAATCTGTATAATCAAATGGATCAAGTTCTGTTGTATCCAACTCATTAAGGGCTACTCCTGTTGTAGGAGCATGGATATCAGAAATGTACTTTCTCAAATTACCAAATAAAGACTGGATTTTACTATAAAGTTCTATATTATCGAGAGGATCGAGCTGTCTAACATTCTTCAAAATCTCATCTAAACTCTTGTGATTAATAGGTAACCCATGCCTAATTGCATTATCGATTGCACCAGCACGATCCAAAGTCTCTCTATTTACATGTTCACCCAATCGAAGTTTTTCCAATATGGATTCAACCATAGAAGATGAGTCAGATCCCGCACCTTTATAGAATAATGAAGGATTATTTTGTAGCTATATAAAATCCTAACTGATAATTTTATCATATTTGATTAGTAAACATAATTGATTATTCATATAGTATATAAAGTAATATGCTGATTCTACTCAATACTGCGGATCTGCGCCATTATAAGACCTTTGAATCCAGCAAATTGATGGAACATATATTATTTTTTGATCTGGAGTCCTTGTAATGCTCGAATATGGCAAGATCTTCCTCCAATAATTTTAGTTGTTCAACATCATCAATATTAAACCAATTAATTGATTTTACACTTTTCTTATCAAGATCTTGAGCAGGTTGTTCTGCCAGTTCTGCTTGAAAAATAATATCCATGCTTGATATTGATTTTCTAAACATAGATTTACTGGTATGATTTATCTTTACAATGCCATTAGGTTTTGTTGAAATACCAGTATATTCCAATACAATCCTGGATGATGCGTCCATCATACTCTCTTCTTTTTGTAAGCGACCTCGTGGAAATGACCAGGAATTATCTATGGATTGAACTAGTAATAGTTTATTCTGATCCTCAGTAATGGTAAAGATTGTGAAAATTGATTCGAAAAATGACGCACCGATTGGTCCAAACACATGTTTTCAGATATAAATTCATTTAAATAATTGTCTTTATCTCTTTGATACAACTCCTAAATTCAATTAATATCTCTTTTCCAATATATATACTGTTTGTGGCAACAAACGGATTGGATGTGTGAAAGTCAGATTTTACATCTTTAAGTCAATTCGATATTTGATTAAATTTTTCAAAAAATCTTCGTATACAAACTCTTTAATATTATGTGAATAGAGGCTATAAAACGCCTTCTGTGTCTCTCTATATTTATTTTAACAAAAAATTATTAATTATTTTTTCGTAAATTAACCCGTTATTCTTCTTATATTTATTTATTGATAAACTTGGGCCATAATGTTTGAAAATATAACAATTGATACAATAAAAATGGTTTCTGTTTATCCGAAATTCTACAATATCGCAAGTAAGGTAATCGTGTTATCTCATTCTTCTAGCTTATCCACATATTTTTTGGCTTTTTTCACATACTCTTTGACCCTGGCTTTCTCTTTCTCAGGGTGTGCCTTTACCTCTTTTTTGACCCTGGCATAAAATATCTGGTTTACCAGTAATCCTATCAAGACCAGTCCAGAGATTGCACCGGGTAATACCAGGAAGAATTGGGGAGATCTGACCAGATCTCTTAAGAAATTGGGCTGTATCTCTTCAGGGCATGCCGAGTAATCAATTTTCAGATTCGTCCATGGCATTTGATAATCATTCAATACATTCTCCATTCCATCCATTCTGCAATGGATGCCATATATACTATATGGGTATGCAACTGGGAGGTGGACTACCTCTTCATGTAGCACATTTTGAATTTCGTAGAGGATTGCTGATCTGGCTGCTCTATCAGTTTTTGCATTATAATCCTGAAATAGTTCAGCAAGGCTATCGTTCACATAATTGGACCAATTTCCACCTGGAATAAGACTATCATTACTAAAATCATGGTCGTAAAACCAATCTTTGGTAAATAGATGTCCTATCGCCATTAAATCATAACCCCCCTGGTCTGCGGGGAGAAGAGGGCTGTTCCAATCCCCAAACAACTCCCATAAACTGGGTAAAGTCAATGGTACATTGGTTATATTGATTCCAATTTTTGCAGCTTCTGTAACTATATGAGGAGACCAAATAGTTCTTGCTACAACCCAATCAGGAGTAAGCAGTGTGAAGTTAAAGAAATAATTGTCGTAGAGGCCATCATTGTCAGTATCGACCAGTGTCGAGTAATCATACCCGGCCTCTTCCATGAATGATTTTGCTTTATCAATATCATAAGGATATGGTGACAATGTCTCGTCAAACCCATATGAATTGGATGGAACGATTGTGACCGCTGGTTCTGCCAGACCATCATAAGCAATATCTATCACCCAATCCCGATCGATTATATGAACTAAAGCTTTTCTCACATTCTTTGCCCCTTTATACGCCTGAGAGGGATCATCTTCTCCAATGGGAGTATCCATCCCGGTGCCAAAAATCGGATGATAATGGTTCATCTGATAAATTTGAACACCATAGTTTGAGGGGTCCTTGAAAGAGAATATTTCAGGATACGGATCATAGGTGGTGGAATTTGAGCTGTAGAAGGAATCAAACAGATCTATTGTGTGATTTTCCATCTGAGAAAATGCGATTGAAGCATCCTTGATATATAAGTACAAAATTTCATCAATGAATACATTCTCACTGTCCCAGTAGTAGGGATTTTTTTCTAGAAGCAATGATTCCTTTATCTCATTCCCCACCGTCATATTTTCCCATGATTTGAATTTGTAAGGCCCTGCTCCCTGTTTGTAGAAACCATCCATGCTCTGCCAAACACATTCCTCCTCATCTCCCTGCTCACAACTCTCATAGATCGGTTGAAATACAGCCTTCTCATAAATGAACATATTGAAAACGTACGAAACTCCCAGATCGTACTGCTTCAAATGGAAATAAAGAGTATTACCCTCATATGTTATTGAATCATTACTTTCCAGGTAATTTGTCAAATAAGTATAAATAAAACCTTCACGGATGGATTTAGTCATGTCAATCTTATAGGAGAAGAGAACATCCTCAACGGTGAGATCATTTCCCGATGCAAATTTGAGATCTGGTTTCAAAGTGATGCTAGCTATGTAAGTCCCGTCATCCTGTTCTATGGCTACCGGCAAAGCCTCAGCCAAAATAGGTTGCCATTCTTCTGATTGATGGACAACAGTTGAAATGAGAGCAGCATGCACATTTTTTTCCCACAATGCGTCACTTCCTATCATCTCAATCTGAATACCGAATTGACTGGATTGACTAAATACCGTTGGAGTTAATATTGTCATCCGGGACGGTATTTTGGAATCTGATAGCTCCATTGAAAACACAACAGTTGAGAGTACCAGTAATATCGATAATACGAATACGAGTATTTTTTTCCTATCCATTAAACTCATTCTAGGTTAATGTTTAACGATGTGATATTTTTATTTAATTATTAATGGTTAGTAATATGCATAGATTTTATAAATAAATTATTTCCTTTCTCAGGATTGGTACTGCCAGCAGGAAGAAGAGTAAGCCATAGGTGAACGATGCATCCAGTTCAGCACAACTGGTTGTGCCATCCACTGAGACTGTAACGACACCTGAAGGTACAGATACCATAACAGAAACAGTAGTATCTAACAATACTGAAACAGTTACAACTCCAGTTGGTACTGAAACTATCATTGATACAGTTATTTCAAATCAAAGCGAAACCCAATCGTTCCCGGTTGTAACCATCACAGTCACTCATAATCTAACTGAGATCATAACTATGTTTAATACAAGCTTACCTACTGATATTGATACAAATCAAGCTCCTCTAACAATGTTTCCAATTTTCACTATCTTTATTGTGATAGGAATCATTAGATCTAAAAGAAAAAGACAGTAGTGCTCAGATAACCAAATAACTATAAAATTCTGCTTCTAGATAATCAAGTCGAAACAAAATTACTCAATAGTCACATTATCAAGATAACCAGTTATTTTATTCTTAAATCTTATATTTCCTAGGTTAACCTTCTCAGCACCATGAAAATCAATAAAATGATTTATCGTTTGGGCTAGCTGGTATTCAAAATCAGTATCTGTAACGAATTTATCCTCCCAGTGCCAACTCATCAGATTCATTATTTTACTTTTTCTATCTAATTTCGGGTCCACACGTCCCACAAATTTGTTTCCATAGAGAATTGGAAGTGAGAAAAATCCATATATTCTCTTTACTTTTGGAGTATATGCCTCAAATTTGTAATTATAGTCGTATTGTGAGAGTAATGATTCTCTTGGCCATAAACTCGAATCAAAAGGACTGAGTAATCTGACCTCTGCCTCATATTCCTGAACTACGTCCATCTCATAATCAGGAAGGGTAATCCATTTCTTATCAATTCCTTCAATATCAATTTCCGATAATTCTCCCTTTTTGATCGCTGATCTGATTAATTCTCTTGGTTTTAATCGTTTATCCCCGTATTCAAATGATTTTTGAAGAAATCGATATTTGAGTACTCGATCTATGGGTGCAGGTCCTATAGACTTTAGGGTGGATTTAACCCCATTCCAGAAGATCTCTAGTTTATCTGGAATATCCTCCGGTATATCAATTACATTCTCAGTCAGATCAAAGTATGGCTGAAATTTTACCCTCTCCTTGACCATGATATAACCCCTGTAAAATAGATAGTCCAGTATTCTCTTACCCGATGTGTTCCATCCGGGACTACCTGCGGGAAAGCCTTTGGGAGTGACTATATCATTGGTTCTTACCGGTCCATCATCTTTGATCTGTTTTAGTACCTGTTTTGGCCATTGTTCAGGTTTGCTTAGATCTTTCCACCACCAGGGTTGTTTCTCTCTCTGTCTTAGACATTCCCCATACTGATATGGAAACTCATTTTTGGGCACCAGCGATCTGGCATGAGCCCATCCCTCTATCAATTTCCCCTTCTTCAGTTCTTTCCATATATCCAGCTCCCTGTATTTTGATTTTCTTGTATGTAATACCAGATCCTGGGTTCTTGCCACAACTGAAATCGTATCCAATTGAATATGTCCCAGAGTTTTTACAATATCTATGACACTCTTGTTTCCTCTGATCAGTAGCATTTGTTTGTCTAAATGGGCATTTTTAGCCTCTTCCTGAGTAAGCAATAAATCTGATTATATCCGTTGATTTTAACTATTATTGAGAATGAGAATATATTTTATTATTAAATCATTAATTTATGAATAATATTTACTGTAAACTAAATTTACAATATCACTTGTTTCTTCCTTTGTATTCGCTCTTGCACCTCTCACTGCAGAAAGGCCCAAAAAATGCTTTAAATTTTGCCTCTTGTCCACACCATTTACATTTCATCGGTTTACACATCCGATATTTTGTGACTCCATTATATCCGATTTAAACCTTTTTTGTAACTTTAATAATATCGTATAAAATTAATATCAATATCTAACGTGCAATATTAATGATTTCATGTGAGTTGAATACATTTTGAATGATCGAATTACTTATTAATTGTAATTAATCAATCACTATGTGGAAAGTATCAGATTTTATCAAATCTCTGCAATGAGCACCTTTTTGTTGTTCCTATCAAGTATTTTTTTACCAGTGGCTGAGATCACAGTATCCCTCCTTGATCCTGATGCAGCTCAAACTCTTGAATTTATCTGTGTGTGGTGCCAGTATGGCAATGTTGATGGTGAGGCAAATGGTATCCTTGCCAAATTATTCTTCACTCCCCTATACTTCTATGGTACCTGGGTTATCTCCCTGTTCCTATCAATAACAACTGGAATAGCCGCATTGAAGGGATTTGACAGATTTAAATGGTCAAATAGAATTTCTGCTAATCTGGCCATTAAATTATCCTGGATTGCTGCAGTTGTGGCAATCCTATACAGAGGCCTGATATCCCTGTTGATAGTTGAAAAAACTGAATACATTAGAAATATTTTCCCTGTTAACCAGGTTATTGGGGAGAGTGGATGGGCAGTTGGTGGTATTGTTATTGGTGCAATACTGGCTGCGGCCACAGCAATGATTGGATATATCGAGTTCTTGTATGATGATTCAGCCCCAATACAACCTGAGAATATAGATAATTAAAATATCAAATTTTACATTCAAAAACTAATTTCTTCCAATTTGACTTAGACAAAGTATTATTCGTCTCTTAAATTATGAATTATGAGTAGTAAGACCACAGGATCAATCACAATAATATCAGAAATTTATAATTTTCAAACCAAGGGGGAGATTGATATTATAGATCTTAGCTATCCGATCCTTGAATTCGTAAAAAAATCTAATATTAGTAATGGTAAGATAACTGTATTCAGTATTGGTTCCACAGGATCGATAGTGGCCACAGAATTCGAACATGGATTGATACGGGATCAAAAAAATATCATTAAACTACTGATTCCTGAAGGAGCTGGATATAATCATGATAGGATTGATAATAATGCACATTCTCATCTCAGGAGTACCCTGTTTGGAAGCGAAATGAGTATTCCAATAATCGATCATGAATTAATGCTGGGTACCTGGCAACAGGTGGTCTTTCTGGAACTAGACGTGCATCCCAGGAATAGGCGTGTGGTATTTCAGATCATGGGGATCGTTGACTGATCTATAAATCCATTTAATCTCGATGCTTTCAAATAATCAATTACTAGTCGGAAAATATCTCATGGGTGTCAGATTCAATATAATTTTTACATATTGCATAATTTTCCTTCGATATCTGTAAAATCCCGTTTAGTGGATCATCCAGATCCTTGATTATAAACACTGTGAGGAGAACTATTATTGTGGTGATCAGATAGATAAGGAAGTAGATAAAAGCTCCCTCTATTGGATTCAACAGAAATATCAACCAAAATATTGTCGATATGGTCAAGAAATAATTACTCATGTATCTGGGTAATCGAGTTAATGAGATCTCTAATCTGTGATTTCGTGATTTTGATAATTCTTTAAAACCATCAACAAGGTATCCAAATGCTAAGGGATCTCTTGGATCATCAAATTTTATCTGATCAATTATTTTCTTAATTTTCAAAAATTGAGTTGTGGGGTAATCAACAATCACACCCTTTTTCAGCTCACGGAATTCGAAATGAGCCACAATATCGAGATAATTCAAAAGTGCTGTTTTCATATCAACTGATACATTTTCATCCTCAAGAAAATCAGTATTAACCCATAATGAAATAATAGATTCTGTTTCCGAGGCAATAGCCTCGTTTAATCCTTTGTAACGGGACCATACTATCTGTAAAAAGAAAATGGCTGTGAGAGAGAAGATAAATCCGATAATTATTCCGTAATTAGAGGCCAGTAATTCTGAATTAGGATCAATTTCGATCCTTAAATCAGAGACGTCCATTACTATTCCAATTAATAATGCTACAATAAACGCAATCAGTATTTTATATGATCCATTAACTGGATTTGCTCTATGGGTCAACAGATCACTGATTAAGAATGCTTAGAAAAATCTTTATATTTTCCTATGCCTCTTCTTTTAGTGTAAGAGATAAAAATGATAATTCCTATAATAATCGAACCAGATACAAAATAAATCCAATTTCTTTGAATAAATCTAAATGTTTGCCCCGATATACCATTTATGTGAATATCCAATTCATTCAATATTTCATCTGCCTCGGTAAGACCAAGCCATTCTTTGATTACTTGTTTTT
>DAOUUM010000151.1 GCA_030668165.1 Candidatus Heimdallarchaeota archaeon | reverse complement strand
TTTCTCGGATTATATAGAAGAAGCCAGTGAGATTAGTAATTATCTCGTTGATGGGTGGGTTCCAATTATGGTTATTGTGACCTATGAGCCAGATGATCAGGATATTGATAAGACCATTGAGGAAAGCAATATTATGATCAATTGGGACGATTTTGAGATAGTTTACAGGTTATAAAAATGAGTAATGAAATTAATCATTGGGCAGAATCTATTGCAAAAGATGCAATAGAATTATTTGGTGATGAACATGTGGTTTGTAGTGGATGGAGTCCCTCTGGAAATTATCATATTGGTAACTCAAAAGAGTCTATTACTTGCAATGCTATAAGTAAATTCATCAAACAACAGAATGCGAATAGTAAATTTGTATTTGTTATTGATGATTTTGACCCCTTAGACAAGATTCCCGCGGATCTGAAGAAATACGGGGGAGATCTCAGACCCTATCTAGGCCATCCCATAAACAAGATACCAGATTTTACAGGAAAAACCAAAAGTTATGCGGAATATTTTGCTCAGGGAGCAAAAAAAGCGATGGAAAGTTATAAATTCGATGTTGAATTTGTATATGTGTCAGAATTATATGCAGAGGGAAAATATGACGAGATCACCAAATTTTATTTTGAGAAGGAGGATCAAGTACAGGAAATAATGAAAAAGATAACTGGAAGTGAATTATCCTCTTTTGTTTCTGTAGTTTGTGAGAATTGTGGAAATCTAAAAACTACCAAGGTAACCAAATTCGAAGCTCCTAATAAAATTCACTACAGCTGTAACTCAGATAGACAGTACAGAGGTTGTGATAGTGAAGGAATCTCATTACTCGAAAATCATAATTGGAAACTAAAATGGAGATTGGATTGGCCAGCAAGGCAAAAATTCCTCGGTGTGACAGTTGAACCATCAGGAAAGGATCATTCCTCAGCCGGTGGATCAGTTGATACTGCTTTAGCTATTCACAAAGATATATTCGAAGAAACACCACCACTTCTTGAGAGATATGGTTTTGTCACCCTAAAAGGGAAGAAGATGTCTGGAAGCAAGGGAGGAGATTTTCTGGCAAGTAGGGTCAAGGATGTTATGCCTGTAGCTGCGTATCTATTTCTTATCTATAGATCTGATATGCTTAAGGACATATCATTCAATCCTCAATCAATGGAATTTGCTAGTCTTATGGATGAATTTGACAAAGCTCGTAGAATTACTCTAGGTCTTGAGACAGATTTACCGGAGAAGGAATTAAACAAGCTGGCAATTGCTGTAAAACTGGCTTTGTCTGAGGAAGAACTCAAGATTCAACCAGCTGATATTAGATTTAGTGAGCTTGCATTGATTTACCAAACCAGTTTGAAAGATGTTGACCGCACTATCGAAAAAATAATGCTTATGGAAAAAATCCCCTCTGAGAGTTCCTTGGAGGATCTTAGAGATCGAATAACGCTATTGGATAACTGGTTAAACGAATTTGCTCCAGAATCCATTAAATTTTCATTTCTTGATACAAATCCAGAAGGAGTAGAAAAATACTGGCCTGAAAATATTCGAAAGGTATGGATTAATTCACTGAATCAAATCGCAGAAGATACCTCGGCTGATGATTTCACAGGTATTCTCAGATCAGAAGCAGAAAACGCTGAAATCAGTCCAAAGGAGATATACAAGCCATTTTATCAACTACTGATGGGGCAGGATAAAGGACCCAATGCCTCCAATCTGGTTCTGGCTCTTGGAAAGGATGAATTGATCAATAGAATTAACTCAACATAATATATCCTTGGAAAATGCAATGAATTAAAATAATTTACTCAGAAATCATACTTGCTAGGAGAAGGATTTATTTTAAATACAATGAAATAACAAAATGAGAATTGTGACAAATCTTACCTCCCTTAGTGTGCTAGCAGCATTGGCGTTCATTTTACTGTACGGACTCAAAATCATTTATGTTAACATCTACAAGAGTACTGATTCATTAAAAGATTCAGAAAGTATACATAAATTCATTATTTTTACCGGTGGTGCCTTATTGGGTCTTGGTCTAGGAGTAGAAGAGTTTTTATTCTCGAATTCTGATAATTTCATGAATGATCTGTTCAGTCTTCTTTTTGTCATCATCTCAATATTTTTTGCTACTGTAGGAACCTACTATCTGAGATCCAAACTATGGCAACCACTTGAGCAAATTGCTGAATATTCAGCAGAATTTGGAACCAATTTTGTGGGTACTAGATTACCAATTGTGGGAGATAAAGAGCTGAAGCGATTTTCTGAAAGATTTAATGAGAATACCCTAAGTCTTGCTCATAAGTTATCTGATGCAGAGATCCAACTGGAGATGATGGGAAGATCTATGCTGGATTTGAATGAGGGATTTACTTCTTATTCTGGTCATATCAACGAGTTGGATACACATTTTGATGACTTTTCAGGTATTAACAGCACCCAAAATTCAGAAATAGAGGAGTTGGGAGATCAGATATCTGGGTTTATCCGCTGGTATGATTCAATTCAGGAGGATCTTAATCAACAACTAGCTGATCTGAGATCCATATCCATCACAGGGAACCTGATTGCAATCAATGCATCAATTGAGGCAAATAATCTTGAGATTGAGATTCCTGGATTTACAACAATCGCAGCAAAATTACATGAATTGACAAAATCTTTGGATGAGCGACAAGAGAATCTCAGGATCCTTTTCAATGATATTCAAAAAACCTACGAGAACTTCAAGAAAGGATTATCGAAAGGAATTGAAAAAATTATAAAAAGAGCGGGTGACAATGAGAATTTGATCAACTATATCGATCAATCAGTAGATACTATAAGTAAAATTGATAACACACTCAGACAGTATTTCAATACTGTAAATAACAATTTTGAAGAATTAAGTCATCAATTACCCAATGCATTTTGAATTAGAACAATAAATCATCCACATCACCTGGATTGGATAGAATCAATTTTCGCAGTGCAGTTATTGGAGGAGATCCAAAAGATAATAGTGCATCATGAAATTTTCGATCTGAATAACTGTCTCCAAGCTCATTTTTGTAGTCTGCCTTTAATTTAAGAATTAGAAGTTTTCCGAGAGTGTAATTCAGATACGTGGGATCAATTGTCCCACGATTTGCCTCGATTTCTGCCATAGGTTCCGGTAGAAAGGCTTTTTCCATGAATAATTGCTTAGCCTCTTGTGTTGTCATTCCCCTGCAATGCATTGATACTGCGACAATATACCTCACATTTCTGACCAATGCCCCTAGTAGTTGTCCTGCTTGTAATTTTTTCTTGTTGAAAGGTTCATAACCAGCATCAATAACCATTTCCTCACAGTAATGGGCCCAACCTTCAATCATTGTTATATTTCTTGCCAGTAATTTTGAAATTTCTGATTTTGACTGTTTGTTGTAGAAAAGCTGCACAAAATGGCCAGGATATGCCTCATGAATTGTTACAACCTCCATGAATGAGCGATTCATAAATCCCATGAATTGTTCAATTCTATCTGGGGTCCATGTTGGTTCAGGTGGGGTCACCCAGAAATAACTCTGATCAGCCTCCTTCACCTCAAAAGGTCCTGGACTATTCATCGCAGCGAAACCAAATCCCCTGGCAAATTTTGGAGTAGGCATGACCTTGCAGTGCTCCTCAGACGGTAATCCAACGATCTCAGAATCAACAATAAATTGTCGAATCCTGACCAGTGAGTTATTTATATCAATCATAAGGTTATCTGGTTCTGAATGATCAGAACTGACCTCAACAAGGAACTCTTGAGTACTCTTTCCAGTGGGTTCAACCAGTTCATTCATTCTAGTAAAATTATTTTTCAAATCCTCCATACCAATATCAATTAACCTGTCAATTGGTATTTTTATACCCTCAGTTTTTTCCAAAAGAATGGAAAATTTTTCTTCACCTAGTGCAAAATCAGAATGTGATACTGGTAAATAGTCTTTTTCTAGTATTTTCTGAAAATTAGTTAATGCCTCAACCACCTCAATATTAACCTCGGACCACTCGTTGATCAGATCTTCATCATCGGTCTGTGCAATAAAAGAGATCAATAAATCATTAAAATATCCTATAAATCCTCCTAGAAACTGTATTGACGTTTCAACTTTTGTCCTTGCCAGATTGGTTTGCAGGGTGCTCTTTGCCAATTCCAGAAATTCAGGAACTTTTCTCTCCAGTTTGATAATCAGCTTGATCCTATCGTCAATACTGGCAAAATTTCGCTGGGTGTAGGAGGTCTCAACTAATGCCAGGGGAAACAGCCAAGGGAGAGGAGATTTACTGTATTCCTTGCGATCATCCAGTTCGAATAATTCTGCCTCCAAGGTGGATACTATAAGATCAATCTCAAATTGTTCAAATCTATCCTTCCCCTCAATTTTATGCATAACTATCAAATCCTCTTTAATCCCCTGAATTCGTTCAATTACTGATTCAGGTGAAAAATCAGGTAGTTGGCCATCAAATTCATGTATACCCAATCTGTGACAGATAACTGGATTTGAAGATTTCCATCTTTCTATAATTGCTGCAATCATTATATATTTCCAAATTGAATATTAGTCATATTAAGGATTGTTCCCTAGATAAATGAAAAGTATTGAAAAAATGAAGAAATATCCTAAGGAAAAATCCCTAGGACACTTTTATGTTCGAACCAGTGTATGTACAGACCCTACTTCAATACACGGCTCTGTAATATATACAAATTATTAATTAATAAACTCTTTCTTCGAGGAAGAGGACTTTTGCTATTAGAATAGTTATTATCACGAAATTCAAGATAATCAGAATTAATTTAATTAAAAATATCAACTTATTGAAACATTTTGAGATATATATCAGACTATCCTAATAATCTTATTATAAATTATTATTGTTAACAGTTAAGCACTTAATGAGTTCAATATTGGTAGTAGATGATGACATCTCTATATTAAAATCGGTTGAAAGAATTTTAAGTAAACAGTATAAACCAATTGTATTGAATGAGATAGATGAATTTGACAGGTGTATCCAGGAAAATGAATTTCAAGTAGTATTCATGGACTATGATCTCAAAAGACAGGAAAATGGAATTGATTTAGCCAAGAGGATCAAGAAGATAAATATATTTACCAGAATAGTCCTATTCACTGGTGAAACTAGGCTGGATGTTGTCACCAATGCTTTGAATTCAGGAGTGATTGATGCATTCTTGAGTAAACCAATCACACCTACCGATCTATTGAATATATTAGAAGCTAATATTGAAGCATATCGTCATAATATTGAGAATATTGATAAAATATTTAGTTTGTTAAGATCTAATAAAAAAATCCAAATTGATAAATTAATTGAATTAGGTCTGAATATCGAAACTTTGGAATATATTTTGAATTCTCAAATTGATGCTAGCAATATTGATGCGATACAATATGCAATATATATTATGTCTGATCAAGCCCTCAAGTATGAGAATACTAGACAATTAGGAGATATAATCAATGATATCGACATCTTTATGAATTTCATTAAGACTGTCTCCTTGGCAGCAAATGATATTTTTATTGATCATTCTATTAGAAGAATGAACAAAGTGGTTCTTGATACAATTACTCTACTGATATTAAATATGAAACAACTTACTTATATTATAATGATAGCAACCCAAGAGGAGGATGAAAACGTACCCATCAAGGCGTTTGAGGATATGATGATAACGATTGATAGTATTGTTCAGTCCTCAGGTTATAGACAAGATGAATTTACAGAAGAGATTACTAATCAGATCGATCTATTACTGTCAAGTTTTGTAATATGAGATCGACCATCTCTATATTAATGTATATCCTAATAAATCTGTTGAAAACCCATCTAGCCAACAAAAGGATCCAGCAAATCTGAAAAAATTGATTTTCCTTTTGCTATTTTGGGTATTTTGGTTAATCCATTGACAAAATTTGTTATCTCATCGTTAATTAAATCTATTCTAATTTTTGTTGCATCAAAGATACTGGAGTGGATATCAGCAATCAGATAAAATATCTGAAATTCAGTAATATCTTCACAGATGATACTAACTCCATGCATATTCATCTGATTCAGAGTGATTTGTCCATAAAACACAGCTTTCTCCATCATGATAATTGCATTGATTAAACCTGTGAGCATGATATCGTTTATTTTTGGATTAAGATAGCTTGAGTTTATTTTTGAATAGAATGGCAATGTATAACGAGATACTATGATACCAATAATTTCTTGCTCGGTGTCAGATACTCCCTCGAGATAGTCACGGTTAATAATAGTGCTAACTAAATTGTTTGTCTCCTCGTAATAATTGGTGTCAGAAATCAATCTACTAAGCTTATCTCTCTTTGCTATTACATTAAATCCGTCTTTCACTGATTTTAATAATACATCGAATTCAACTGGTTTTTGAAGAAAATAATTGATGTCCCCGTTATTAATCGCTTGCTTGAGAATATTTAGATCTTGAACGCCACTTATGGTAAGTATGTAAACCTGAGGGTATTTCTGCTTGATTATACGGGCTAGTTGAATACCATCGATATCTTCATTCAGGTTAAGATCAAGTATTATCAACGAGATCTCATTCTCAGACAAAATACGTAATGCAGCTGAAGAATTGCTTGCTTGAATTACCTCATAACTGCTGGATAATGCTCGATTGTATGAAGAAGCTACTACCTGTTCATCTTCAATGACTAAGATGGTTCCTATCAATAAACAAAGGTATGCATTTGGATATTAAATATTTATCGATGAACAGTATTGTGAATTTGTCATGTTGTATTTAATCTACCTAGGCATAATATTGTGTAGGCAAAATTATCTAGTATAAGCAATTCATTAATTAGGATTAGAACTTATTCTAAAATATGACTGATTATCCAAAAGAGCATGGTCCTCAATTCATATCGGAGTTGATTGAGCTCATGCATAATCGCAGATCTGTAAGGAAATTTCTTGATAAACCAATCAGTGATGAGGTACTGTTCAAAATACTAAATGCTGGGATTCGAGCACCATTTGCAGCTCAATTATGCAGTATGGTGTATACCAGAGATAAAGATAAAATCAAAGAA
>DAOUUM010000039.1 GCA_030668165.1 Candidatus Heimdallarchaeota archaeon | reverse complement strand
GTAGTCTTACACCAGCTTGTCTTATGACGGGACTTCTCTTACGAGCATTCGGCCTGTAGTTATGCTTTTCCGTACCCTATGATTAAATCCTAGGGTGACAGGTAGCTACTGTCCTAGTCCTTTATTATCAACCCATGAGGTTCGATAACATAAACACTAGATCAGTTCAGTATTTATACTACTGAATCAGAAAATATTCCCAAAATCAATTTTTGACAAACTTTTACACCATGCCGTGTATTCTGTCAGCTGTATCTCCAATCTTTTGTGTGTCAAATAATTCACATCCATGAACTTCTAACATTACTCAGAAATACCACTCTTCATTGATTCCTGTGCTTTTTTTAGATAGTTCATCAGATTTGAATGTTTCAATCTCTCTGTAAAATCAGCATTTTTATTTAGTAAATGCTGCATCCTCTCTATCTCAGATCTCATACCTTCTTGAACAATCTCCACTTCTCGAAGCAATGCACCAAGATTTTTTTCTTTTGCAATTGATATTGCCTCTTCCACCAATTCCTCGGATTTATTGAATTCTCCCCCAATCTGAGATAGTTGAGATTTGATGAGCAGTGCCTTGATCAGATAGGGATACAAATTCTCTTCAATTGCCGTATTATACAATAAATCCAGATATTCTTTAATCTCATCCAGCACTTCTTTTTCCTTGGACAGTTCATATTCAATAATTAATAACTCCAGTAGATGAGGGATGCAGTGCATGATACTAATTCCCTGGGATACTTTCTCATCAAATATCTCTTTGAATAGTACCAGGGCTTGCATCTTGTCAATCAGACGAATTGAAGATTTCAAAAAAATTGCCCTGGTAAATTTAAATGCATCTGAAATAGGCACAATATTTGCTTTTGCCTCAATCTCCTCAAATTCATCAAGATAGATCTTTGCTCTCTCACGATCAGTCGATGCCAGTAATGAGACCAGATTATAAAGTGGTGATTGTATACATATGGGACTCCCAATTTCATGTCCTTTCTGGTATCCCCTCTCAAAATAGGATAAAGCAGCCTCATAATCGCCCTTCATTTTGTAAATATTACCTATACTTAGTAAATTTTGAGAGATAGTCGTTAAAATACCTTCCTCTTCGTTAACCTCAAGAGAATAATTGTAATTATCCAATGCTTTATCCAGTTCTCCTTGTTCCTCATAAATTTCAGCAATCCTGCTTAGAGCCCATGCGATACGAATCTTAATACCAATTTTCAATTCAATATCGTGTCTTTTAGTACATTTATTGAGGGATAAATCCAAATCACCCCTGAAACGGTCGATCAGGGCAATGTTAGCTAATGAATTAGCAATACTCCACCAGTTATCCAATTGAATGGCCAAGTTATTACAATGCTCGAGATACACACTGGCTTTGTCTAATTCCTTGATCCTTGTATAATAACGACCCATCCATAGTAACGAGTATGTTAGCTCATCATCATGATCAATTTTTTCAGCGAGTTCCATTGCTTTCTTAATATTTTCAAATCCTTCCTCGTACTTGCTCTTATATATTAGATCCACTCCTATACCGCGTATAGTTCTAATCTTTCCAATTTTATAATCAATCTGATTAGCCAATTCATATGCCTTTTCCCTATATTCAAATCCATCTTCATTATTCTGTTCTATCATAACTGCTCCAATCGCATTATAATTATCGACCATTCCCTCTTTGTAATCAATCTTCACTGCAATATCAAGTGCATTTAGTAAATATTCAATAGCCTGTTGATTTCCATGTCCCCAATGTATAAGTCCTTTTATATGCAGGAATTTTGCTTTCCAGATGTCTGTATCATAATTATGTTCATATTCAAGATATTTTTTCCGACACTTACTACATCTTCCCAAATAAAATAGTGTGTACATTTCCCAGTACCTGGCCTCCACCCCATCCTGAGTGAGGCTGTATTCTAACAATTCTTTGTATTTTCCCTTTCTAAATAATCTATCAAATTTATTAATATTATCAGATACAGGCATTACTGTTTAATTTGGAACAAATATTAAATCTCTTCTGTCAGAATTTGCAATAATTATTCATTAATTCCACGGAATTTAGTAAAAAGAAATTTTGTAATTATCTAATTAGAGATTTTCTCTAGAATACAATATCCTCAATTAATTTCCCTGATTTAATCATTTCAATCGCTTTTATCATCTTGGGCCTTACATAGTGATCCTCCTTGACAAACTCGATCTCTGAATTTATCTGAGAAATAATTTTTTCAAGTATTGGGGAGGATCTATCTCTTTCCTGCATATTAAGTCCTCTCACTGCCAGATAAATCTCGAGGGCAACTATCTGCTCGATCAACTCTGCTATCTCAGTTGATTTTAGTGCCGATCCCATACCCATGGACACATGGTCCTCCTGAGAACCAGATACACTGATATTATCTGTGACTGCAGGATTGGATAGAACCCTTGCCCTGTTCAACAGTGCAGCAACTGTGTAGTGAGGGATCATATATCCGCTCTCCACTCCGGGATCAGAGGCAAGAAATGCGGGTAGTTCCTTGGTTTGTGGATGAACCAATCGATTAATCCTTTTTTCCGATACGTTGCCTACCTCGACAAGAGCCATTCCCACAGCCTCTAGTGGTAATGCCAGTGGTTCTGCATGAAAATTACCACCAGATATTATCTCACCAGTCTCTGCAAATATAAGTGGATTATCTGTTACTGAATTGATCTCCCTGATCACAGAGATTTTAAGATAGGTCTTTGCATCATATACCGCACCAAGAATCTGGGGAACACATCTCAGCACATATGGGTCCTGAACCTTATGATCAAATTCCGAACTCTTGTGTGATTCAAGAATTCCACTATCTTTCAACGCGTTTCTCAATTTCTCAGCAATAATTCTGTGACCGGGATGTGGTCTAACCATGGCCAATTTGTCATCATATGCCCTTGCAGTACCTCTTATCGCCTCGAGGGTGAGTGACGTTCCAATCACATTATGATTTATCATGGATTCCACTTTATTCAAAAGGTGAAGTGAGTAAGCACTGATGAAGTGGGTCCCATTGATCAGAGCAAGACCCTCCTTGGCCTGTAGTATCACAGGTTCTAAATTCTCCTTATTTAATATCTCAAGAGATGGATATCTCTTCCCTTTATAATTTACCTCACCCTCTCCTATCAGTACCATGGCAACATGTGCAAGTGTGGCCAGATCTCCCGATGCCCCCAGACTACCAATCTGATAAGTCACTGGAATAATATCCCTGTTGATCAGCTCTATCAGTAATTTCAGGGTCTCCACTCTTATACCAGAATATCCCTTGGCAAGTGAATTGACCAGTAACATCATTGCAGTACGGGTAACCTCTATTGATACCTCTTCACCAAGACCAGCTGCGTGTGATCTGACCAGATTTACCTGTAATTGACCAAGTTCATCCTCCTCAATTGATTCATTGGCAAGGAAGCCAAATCCTGTATTAATTCCATAGAGAGGAGTATTCTCACTCAATCTCTCCTCAAGGACCAATCTACAATTATTGACCCCATCCCATGTGGTCTTCGAAAGGTATACTTCTTTATCTGTTAATAATTCCTTTATATCAATTTCAGATCTTTCAATCCCAAGTTCAAGTCGGTTCAATTCAATTGTGAATAATCTTTTGAATTAATTAAATATATGAAATGTAAATGGATGAAATGGATAAAAGAGTGAACAATCTAGTAATGATTGGATGATGCAGATAGCAGATAAAATTCATAAGGAGTTGGAATTCATATCGAGTACAGGGAAATTTACTGGAGTATTTGTGTAAATCTCAGAATAAATCAATTGTTTCCTATATCTACAATTGAAAATCACCAATCATAAGTTACAATTCAGGAGGAAATATCCGCGGACATTAAATACTTTTCATCCGTTATTGAATTATGATTGATCTGTTTACTTATGATGTGGATATAGGTGGTGATTATCTTGCTGTATTTACAACTAGGCGACGACATAATGGGGATAATGGCACGAGTAAACTTTTAACTTGGACCGATGTCGGTATAGCAAAATTTTCCGAACCATCTGAAAGCAAATGCATGGAAAACATGGTTCAATCCTTATTCCAGATTATTAATAATTACAGTCCTTTTGATCGAGATCATTCTGCTCTTATCATCTCCGATAATATCGAAGAGATGGTTGATGAGAGGAGGAAAAAATTTGCACAGATTTTTAAGGATTCTCTGTTGAGAAAATCGCAGACATATAATTTCATACTTGAGAATGATTGAGGTTTTCCGGTTTCTAATTCAATCAACAAATTTGAACACTTGTTTATAAATACCTCTACATAAGCTGATTATTTTTGTATTTGAAGCTTAAAAGAAATATATTGATTGAAAAGTGCCAATATTTGGTATAATAAGTGAAGCTATTTCGGATATCCGAATGCAAATAATTTATAAGCAAATCACGAATATAAGCCCTATGCGATTAAAATACAATCACATAATATTTTTCATCTCAATCCTGATCCTAGCAGGTCAAATACCGGTTTCGGGTGTTATGGTTTGGGAGGATGATTTTACTAGTTCAGAAGAATGGATATTTCACTCATATGAACATACTAGTGGGGGCACTGATTCTATACAAATTGATCCTGGAATGGAAATTGCAGATGGTATACTAACTGCACCAAATTATGATACATGGTCACCCCAAAGAATTCATATTGCAGATCATCCAAGTACCATGGTTTACGGTAATTGGAGTTTTGACTACCTTATTCCAGAGGATAAGATATTTTATGATTCCTTTAATTTTATCTTCACGGATCTGGCAACAGATTATAATTTTACAGGGACAGTTGAGAGTGAATCTGATTTCAGTGGTTATTTTCTGATTATCAACGCTGGAACTGATGCGTACCGTATTGGTAAATGGCTTGGTCAAGGTGGATCCGATTATGTCACCATATTGAATTCTGCAGATCGAGTGGGAGAAATAATAACTGGATGGCATCATGTTGATTTCATTCGTGAATCAGATGTGGATATGGCGTTTTACCTGGATAAGGTAAATCTACTGAATGCATCTGATGCAACTTATACAAGTTCAGAACGTTTTTCCTGGGCTTCATTTACAGGTGATTCAGCAATAGATAATCTCATGGTCTCAGACTGGACAGTGGCTTCAAATCCAAGTGACTCAGATACAAGTGATACTAGCCTTCCCCTTTATATATTACCGGTCTCAGTACTTGTAATCTTACTTCGAAAGAAAAATAATTTAAAATAGCGAAAAACTCAATTTATTAAGCTTAGTTAGTAATTTTTCAATACTAATGTAAAATAGTGCATTAATTATTAATTATTGACTAAGAGCTAATAACCTCGTAAAATAGTACATTAATTATTTATTATTAACTAAGAGTTAATAACCTCCTTAACAATAATTATTAATCACTTAATTATAACTTAACAAGTCATGAAGTTGAAACATCAAACAGGTGACAATTTTCTCAAACTCACACCAACATATACCATGCTCGATGTCGAGGTATTGAATTCATTTATACCCATGGGTTTTGGCTTGTTTGCATTTATTGCAGTATTGGGCGATGACGCTTGTTTCAAATCCTTCATCTACCTATTATTATTCATGACTGTGATTACAATTTTTGTACTCAAACATTACTACAGGCAATTAAAAGAGAGTTATCCACCAATCACTTTCTACCTGGATACTCATCAGTTCAAACATCATTCCATGAACCACATTACTGCTGATAATCAAATTCTGCTCCATTATTCAATATCCACCAGTGATGAGGTTAAATCAAATGAGATTAAACTCGTGGATAAATGGCAAATGTACTACCTAGATAATAATAATAATAAATTATTATTATATCAAAGAGAAGTTGAGTGGAACAATTGGATGATAGAAATCATAAATATATTTGAACAGAAATTTGGGATGGTTATTGATTACAAAAAATCCTTCTCAATGCCTGATAATGCAGAATATGACAGGGAAATAGTAGGGAATAATATCAAGATCTTGACAATGGTACCATAGTACGATTAAGGAATAATCACCTACTCGTTCTCCTCCCAATCCCAATCGGCAACTTGGATTACCTCATCAGGTGATTTGGGAGGTAATTTTACCTCAACTATGTTTTACTAATTTTAAAAACAATTGAAATTTGATATTATTTTAATACCATTCTCCAAAAACTTCTAAAAAAGAATGTAGGTCAATAAATGGGTATAATGTATGGGTCATGATAATTATCTCGAATTAACCAAACGATTGAATAAAATGCCACAGGGAGCACCGGTTTCTGATTCATTGATGGAGATTTTACAGATACTATTCACTGATGAGGAAGCTGAACTGGTCTCTAAAGTACCAATCAAATTCTGTACTGTTGAGAAAGTTGCCAAAATATGGAAAAAAAGTGAACTTGAGACAGAGCAGATCCTAAATGAACTTGCAGATAAGGGATTAATGATGGACCTCGAAGGAGAGAATGGTATTCGCACTTTCAGCCTTGCACCCCAAATGGCAGGATTTCTTGAATTCTCTCTGATGCGTACTGATGGCAGATTTGACAGGAAGGTACTTTCCGAATTGTATCACCAGTATATTAACGTTGATAGGGAATTTGGAGGCATGCTGTGGGCACTGGAACCTGCAATCGATAGATGCCTCGTCAATGAGAATGCAATTCAGGAGAAGCATCAATCTGTTGTTCTCGATTACGAGAGAGCAACTAAGGTCATTGAGACTGCAAGCATGATCACTGTAGGAACATGTTACTGCAGACACAAGATGGAACATCTCGGAAAGGCCTGTGATGCCCCACAGGAGGTCTGTCTCACCTTTAACAATGCTGCACACACTCTCTCAAAACATGGTATCGCAAAGGAGATCTCCAAGGATAAGGCTATGGAAATCTTGGATGAGGTTCGAGCACTTGGATTGGTTCAGATAGGTGATAATATACAGGATAAAGTGAGTTGGATATGTAATTGCTGTTCCTGCTGCTGTGAGGCTTTGTTGGGCTACAAAAATTATGGTTATGTACAGCATATCCAGACCAATTTCTATGCTGAGGTGGATGAGGAAGAATGCACTGCATGTGGAATCTGTGAAGAAAAGTGTCCGGTTGATGCTATTTCAGTCAATGGTTCTGCTGTTGTTGACCTGGAACGTTGTATAGGTTGTGGTGTCTGCACTCAGTTCTGTGATTTTGATGCCATAGTTCTTGAACGTAGTGAGGGTACAAAATTTGTTCCCAAGGATACATTTGAGCGAGTGATCCTCGAGGCCATAAACACTGGAAAATTACACAATCTAATTTTTGATAATTTCTCATCTCTGTCCAACAGGGTTCTTAATCGCATGCTCAAGACATTTTTCTCATTACCCTTTGTGAATCGATCACTAGTTGAGAAACAGCTCAAATCAAGATATCTCAGTTCAATGTTTAATATGTATAAAAAATTCAATAAGGATAAAGTGGGAGATATGGATCTGGACAGGTATGACCATCCTGAAATGAAACTGTGAAAATCTCGATTTGAGTTACTAGTACATCGGATGATAGTAAGTTTTATAAAATTGGGTAAGCATAGTTTTCACCTCATTTATTCCATCTATGATCATGCTGCAGCTTTTGTCATCACGTGTAATCTTTTCTATCTGTCTTTCTAACCCCTGTGGGTCGTCAAATATAGGATCTGTAAAATTACATGCATAAACAACAGATATCAGAGATAGTAGGCTTTTATCATCCAAGGATTGTGTATCTACAGTATCCTTGATTGCTTGAAATATCGAATCGATAATATTACTATCTGTTATACTGTATCTGGTAGTTTTCCAAAATCCAAATCGTTTGACAATTTCTGCACTGATCACATGTGAATCTATCAATGCATTCAAAGCTTCTTTCTTGATATTATTTAGAGAATTAAGACTTATGTTGATCCAGGTTGCTAGTGTTTTTGGATCTTTATCACGGAATCTATCAATAATCTGAGTACAGATGAGATTTTCTTTTTTCTGACCAATTACTTTGATTGTACTATCATCATCAAAATCTATAATCCCATCATTCAAAAGATCAAGGATATAAGCTGTGACTAATCCCAGTTTGAAATCCAATTCATTGGGAATCTTCTTATTCTTATTTAACACGATTACAATGAATTTTTCTGTTGAGCTAAGTGATGACATGTATCACCTAATAATGGGGTATTCTAATATATTAGTGTTAGCTGTGGATATATTCTTTTTCTACAGTTTTCCAATTGAAATCGAATATTCATTTTCAAACGGTATGAACAACTAGGTAAATGCAATATTATGTTTGAATTACCTCATAATCATACTGCATTACTTCCCCTATTGCATCAAAATCTGTATCCAGTGTAATCAGTTTCAAACGATTAATTTTAGCAGTTGCAGCAATCATGATATCAAATAACAGTTTTTCTTTTCCTTCTTTAATCAGTTTGTATTTCATATCAGATGCTAATCTAGCTATATCCTCTGTAACTGGTATCTTTTGTACATTGTTCAAAAACTTCTCCAGAGTATTCAGTGTCTTATTACCCTTCTTCTTAGCAGCGGGTAGTAGTTCACCCAAGGATAGTACCGAGATACTCACCTGCCCATCAATCTTTTCTCCTAACCTCTTGCTGTATAACCAATCGATCACTGCACTGGTATCAAAAAGATACATCCTTTTCTCTCCTGCTTTTCTTAATATCCTCGTATTTCATTATGTTAGGCTCATCCTTTAGTGCACCAAGAGTGGACAATGGAGGAGTATTTCTAATTTTGATTAATTCACAAATAATTTCTGAAAAACTCTTGTTCTTCTTTATCTTCTTGAGTTCTGTATAGACCTCGCTATCAATCATGATAGTTTTACTAGCCATCTGTATACATATATGTATACAGCTACTTAAATAATCCCGTGCAAAAATACTATAAGCCATATTTTCCTCTCATTATTTGATACTTGTAGATTGCACGATTATCAGTCAGAATCAGATATCCCCAACTTAGTTTCTTCTGAAGAAGTTCCAAACGATGATCCTTTGGAAAAAAGCATCTGAATCATTAACAATCAAAAAATCAAGAATATTAAAGAAAATCAAAGGTATAATAATCCAGAAAGCCGTTAAAATGCGACCAGAGTAAAAACTATTTGTCAAGAGAATCTGGACAGGGTACGAAATAATACCCAATATTACCGAACAATCTCATTCCTGCAACAATAAACAGTAGTGTAATAATCAATTCATTGGGAGGTCTTGTATCACCAGCAAGTTTCTGTAAAATCAGTCCAATTATTGTGGAGGATACAAATGCGACTATTCCAATTGTCATTGCATGGACCGAGAGATATGAAGCTCTCTTTGTCTCAGGTGCATATTCCATGATAAGGGAATTAACAGAAACCAAGGCCGCACCCAGAGTTACTCCCACTGAAAAATTTGCCAGAAATGTGAGAGCGATCTCATTATAATACAGGGATAGTGCAAAAAATATTGGTGGTAAAACCAACACAGGTCGTGTGATTAATAGGATTTTCTTATAACCGATCTTATCAGCAAGTTTTCCTCCATAAAAATATGATAGTCCCATGGGAACATTGATGAATAGACCCATATAGGCCAGATCCACCCAATTTGACGCCACATCAAATTGAACGTAAGGAAATAGAGGCCAGGCAGCCGCCCATGTGAAATAGAAGATACCTTCGATTGCAATGAATTTGAGAAATTTATTATCCATTTCCTCAAATGTGTCTTTGACTCTCTCTATAGCAGATTTTTTCTGTTTAGCTGTTTTCGTGATCCTTGGCCTTTCACCAGATAGGAATAGAACTAGAATCGCAGATGAAACTGCTAGAATTGAGGCAAGATGCATGGGCGTTCTGAGTGACTCAACATTTTCCAGATTGGGATCATTAATATCCATATTTAGACTGATAATCACATTTACTATCATCGCGGACCATACGCCTATCATTGATATCTTACCAAATGTCTGTGCCCTGTTTCCCCTGGTGGTCCTATCACCTATCCATGCGGTCCAGGCAGGAATCAACATGGTTCCAAATACTGCCTGTATTGCAATCAATACTAATATTGATTCAGGAGTGGGTGCAAATGGTAGCAGGAAAGCGATTATTGACATTATTATTAATCCCAATGCCATGAATCTACGTCGTCCATAGACATCAGAGAAATGCCCCCAAAGTGGTTGCAATAAGGCAGTTCCTAGCTGTCTAACTGATACAATAAGTCCCTGAATTATTCCTCCTGATCCTCGCATAATGGCGAGATACTGTGTGAAGGTATCTAGTAATGATAATGCATTGGTCTGTAAAACTGCAATTCCAGTACTGGCTGGATTTAGTGCTTTCTCCTTACTCAGATTATTCATTGATTCTGACAATTCATAATCCTCAACAGGTGGTTCATATTGAATTATCGGTTGATCAGAATCATCAGTCACTATTTTATTATTAATTCTTACTTCAAGAAGATTTGTTAAGCGGTCAAACCATTACGAGATTAATAAGAATCAAGTAATATATTTTCAATATCATTTGGGATTTTACCATAAGTTCTTCAATCACATAAGTTTGAAAAATTCAATGAAGAATGTGCTAACCCCTGTTTATTTGTCAGTTGTATTATGGCACGCGGGTTATTCACTCATCCTTCCATTCACCTCAATTTGGTTGAGAAATGATATTGGAGAGTCTTCATTTTTAATGCTGGCAATAGCCCTTTCAATTCCCAACCTGATTGGAATTGCAGGAATTCTTGTTCTGAGTAATTTAACTGATAAGAGAGGGAGATTCAGAGAGACTATTTTGTTGGTCAATGTTGTTGGAACCATTGAGTATGCACTACTAACCCAGATAGCACAGGTGACTGAATATATGTTAATTATTGGTATCGGTGCTCTTGTCTTTCCAGCTTACTATACCCTGATTCAGGCTTTTGCAACAAATATCTGTGAGGATCATGAAAGAGGCAAGGTTACCAGTTACCTTTTGTTATTTGCCAGTATTGGTTGGTTCAGTGGTTCAGTCGTTTCAGGCCCAATGTTCAGAATTCTTGGAATGAATTTTATGTTTGTTGTTTCCTCATTTGCTTTCCTATTAACTGGTTTGATGATACTTAAGGCACCCAAATATATCCCCAATAATAACAAAGATAACAATAAAGGGGAATCAACCAAGGTAAGTATAATTGGCATTATCAAAAGAAAACAAGTGTTTTTGATACTGCTTTCCTCAATCATTATTGATATACCAGCAGGTGCCATGTTTTTAATGGGCAGTATATTTGCTTTCGAGCATATCGGGCTTGACCCGGATCAGATAGGATTCTCAGCAGCAATTGCAACAGCAGTAGCCACAATTCTTTTGTTTCAGCTTGGTAAACTAAGTGATAAATACGGTAGAAAACCCCAGTATGTATTTGGACTTGCCTTATATCCAATCTGGTACGGATTATTATATATTTTCCCAGATCCTTTTATATTTTTCATAATCTGGAGTCTTCCAGTCTATGCATTTTTGAGACCCATCCTCCCTGCCATGATTTCAGATCTGACCAGTGAGGCAGAGAGATCCAGGGGAATGGCCCTGGTCAGTATCGCCAGTACTGCCTCGATGACCATAGGAGCAATTATTCTTGGTTATATTGTTGACATCACCAGTAATATTGATTACTGGATCACTGTACCTGCAATACTAGGTTGGTTTGCGGTTATAATCGGGGTCTTCTTTGTAAAAGAAACCCATACCAACAAATTGAATTGAATAGATGACTGATTAATTAAAATATGATAATCTGATTTCAAAGAAAAACGCATAATTATTTTTTGCAGATTAAATTACCAAATAGTCTTAATAACGAAAAGGTTGCTTTTTCATGGGTGGAGATATCCAATAGGGTGTATATATTATTTTCGACTGATAAATTCATCATCCTTTCCTTATTTACTGAATTATTGAGGAAATTTGATTCGAATAGGATCGCAGTCTCTTTGAACAGGGGAAGTATATTTGATTTAGAGATCTCATCGCTGATTTTGGAATAATTTGATTCCGTAAGATGAAATGCACACAATGATTCCTCAGTGATTAGATTCTTGAAGTTAGGAGATCTCATGCCCACATAGATCAACAAATTTTCAAATTCAAATATAACCTGTTCTCTGGAAAAAGATAGATTTCCCTGAAAACCTGTTGGAAGATTAAGTATCAAATTTTGAAACATACCAAGCATTAGAGTTACTAAATTATGGTCTTCCGTGATTATAAAGATCGAGTATTGTGTATCTTTTGAATTTTGGATCAATTCCGAAATTCTGGACGACATTATTGCAACATACTTCTCGATATTCTCATCAATTCTATCAATAATATTTTCTCCTCTAACATCACCATTTGCATCAATATCAAGTATCAGTGTATGATCTGAATGAACTACACTGTAGCTACTCAGACCATTTGCAAAATTAGGCACAGGTATTGAGAATTCATTAACAATATCATTGGGCTTATCTTTCTCAACATGATTTATAATCTCCTGCTTATTACATCTAGGACAGTATATTTGGATATCTACCATAATCTCACCTTATATGACCTTGAATGAATTTGAACCTATTAGGAGATAGATTGAATTTCATTCTAATTCTATTAGGGATATTAATTGCCCAGTTTATGTAAACACTGGATGCTAAGGTTAGGATACTCATTACCACAAATAAAATGGGGATAATCTCAGAACTATAAACTCCGACGAAGATAAGCAATGTTGCAGCTGCGATAAATATCGAAATTATAACCTGGGGAGCAATGGATTGAGAGAGCAGTTGAAGTCTTGCCTTTATCAATTTTGATGAGTTCTTTGATTGTTCCTGGTTTAATTTCCTATAGAAGTAATAGAATGTAACAAGAGCAATCTGTGACATCACAGCAAATGATAACGCTGAGAGTTCCATCAATTCAATGAAACTGAACACATAATCACTAAGTGGAGGTATAATTCCCATAACTATTATTCCAAGAATAAATGCGATTCCGATTGGAATATTTAATAATCGATTTACCCATTTGAAACTAGTTAACT
>DAOUUM010000533.1 GCA_030668165.1 Candidatus Heimdallarchaeota archaeon | reverse complement strand
TTGAACTACTAGGTATCAGAGGGAATTATATTATGGATGATCATGATCAGTCTGCATTTAATATCAAAATAGGCCTTTTAGGAGACAGTGCAGTTGGTAAAACAAGTCTTGGTACACGCTACGTGGATGATACATTCTCCAAAGATTACAAGCCTACCATTGGTATAGATATATATTACAAGAAATTTGAATTCAAAAATTCTACAGGTCGTATATCGCTATGGGATATGTCTGGATTCAAACGCTTTTCCAGTCTCAGAAATAAGTACCTCAAGGGTTTGAATGGAGGCATCGTCATATTTGATGGAACTCGAGCATTTTCTGTTGATGGTAATTTATTACCCTGGATTTATGAATTGCTTGAGATACAGGTGCGTGGATCAATCCCCCTGGCAATTATAGGCAATAAATCAGATCTTAATGCCATTCAGAAGGTGGAGACCAGCAAGATAATTGAAGATATTAAGGAACAATTTGATCTTGCAGCGCTTAAATATTTCACCACATCTGCTAAGACCGGTACCAATGTAAACGAGGCATTTGACTGGCTGATTGAACAGTCAATAATAGCTGCTGGCGGAGAAGAATTACTCTGAAGATGATCTATAATTAATATAAATCCAATAGATCCAAAATAAATATATATAGTTTAATGTTATCGTCTGTCCATGAAAAACCGAGGTTTTAAATTAATACTACTATTTTGTGTAATAATATTTTCATCGATACAGATATCATTAGGAGACCCTGGTGATGCTGATGATCCTATTGTTGCAATATTGGGAGAAAATACTGATACATTAGCACTAAAAGGAGATTTCTTATATTTTTCCTTTACCACTACAGCTGATCAATGGTATAATTTTTCATTAACTGGTCCAGAAGGTACTACTTTTCACATGGATATTACCAGAGCAAGTTCAATTGCTGGACTTGGTCAGGCTCATGCTTGGTATTATCCAAATTTTGTAGAGCTCGGGGATTTACCAAGTGAAATATGGATTAAAGTTTTTTCTTGGGAAGGAGCAGGTGGTTTTACCTTAACAATCACTGAAATTGAGAAACAACCCATACTGGAACTATTATCATACTCAGATGAAATCGTCAAGGATAAGGTTTATACCTGGAACATGTATTTATTCTTAGATCAAAGTTGGAAAACTGGAACAGATGGTTTGAATCATGGAGACAATGTAACTGTAGTTTGGCCAGATAATGGTGATGATGTGAGGTACAATCTCTCCGATCCCAGCACCGATGTGAAAAAGTGGGTTCAGGTTAACGATGTGAATATTACTGAAGACCAGAATGACGACCTGGCCTTTTTGTTCGAGCCCACATATTATTTGTTTGATGATGGATCAGAAATGGACTTAAAGACCGCTTTGCTAGACACATATGCTAACTGGGGATTCCTGAATTTTTCAGAGACAGAGGATGAATATGTGATGGGAGGCGTATATCAATCCACATATGGGAATAAAACGGTATACGTGAAAATTGATAAAACCAGTGGGATAGTCAACCAATATTATTATCTTAAATATGCCAGTAATAAGCTTGAAGATCATTGGGAGCAAAATAGGATCGAAGATCCATCTGAATTAACAACACCTACTACCCCAACGACAACGGATACTAGTACAACAACACCAGTGGAAACACCAACCGATACAGATACATCAATTGATACAGAAACACCAATCGATCCTATATGGTTTGTAATTCCACTTATGCTCATTCCAATAATTAGACGTAAAAAAAAATAGATTAATTTAACAAATATTGAATTTTTTTCGAAGCCAATTATTTTTCAACATTTGATTGGCTGATTGAACTATCAATAATAGCCGCTAGTGGATACGATTTACTATAATTAGAACAGTATCCTAATATACTGAAAGTTGCATTAATTAATCATGAGGGAAACAAGGTATTTTCTCATAATTATTTTGATTGGGCTACTTTCATCAAGTTTTACTCAGACAATGAATTCTCTTGAAACTGATAAAATTGAGTTGAATGAGATAAAATTGGGAATAGTAACTAGACATGATAGTGCTATTACTAATTTACTTAGGTCATGCACTTTTTTAAATGAAACCCATTTGTAAGCGAATTTGCGATATTGGGGTCCCCAATGTTGCTTGAATGTAAACCCACATTATCAATTGATCCAAACTTCTATCTGCAACCTTGGATTGAGCATCATAAT
>DAOUUM010000377.1 GCA_030668165.1 Candidatus Heimdallarchaeota archaeon | reverse complement strand
GAGGTAACACATGGAGTAGCAAGAAGAGAAATTAAAGAGGAGAGTTTCTATAAACGCAATCAAATTGATGTCATTATATTTCTAATCAGTCTATCAGGTATTGTTCTAGTAATTATTGATTTATTAAAAATCCAAATCACTGTCTCGACTTTTACTGAAATTGCATTATATACCATAACTCCATTCATGTTCTGGATAGGGGGTTCTAGTGTTGGATCTAGAATTGTTAGGAAGGTACCTTTGAAATTAGAGGGCTCATTCTTACAGTTACCTGTGTTTAGGGATGTTAAAAGAATAATCAAATCTGGATTGAAAAGAAGGGGTGATACCGAGAGATTGGCTGTGATTATTATACTTACCCTCTCAGTTGCATCTCTGGCCACAATTCAGGGAAATACTGAGGAGGTTCAGGCACAGAGAACCATCGAATGGGGAGTGGGTGCAGATTGGCAGGTAAATTTTGTTACTGAGGGTAATTACCATGCTCAGATTAATAATATCGAGGGATTTGAAGATTCAATTGCCATCAGCACCATGGAGGTCCGTTCATTGAGCTCGGGTATTGATTTAGTTGCACTGGAGAATGTTAAAGAACTTCAGAACTTACGGAATAACGAGCCTATAGCTATGTGGCAAAGGGATAATTTCGATGGATATACACCTCAAGCAGCATTGGAGGCTTTGGAAGATGAGCCCATGGGAATATTCATGAACTGGGAGGATTTAATTGAATTAGATGAGACTGTAGGTGATACTATGGTAATCAAGGTGCGTATAGCCGATTCTGATAAGGGTGAGACAAATTCAATTGATGGCATCAGAATATTGGGGATGCTAAATCAGATGCCTGGAGGATTTGATTACTCTGCCCTTGTATCTGAATCCCTATTTCTCAAGTTACAGGCACTCCGATTGGATCTGGATATTGATGCATTTGATGGTAAAACACTGAATAGTACCAAATACTTGGTAAAGACTGATCAGGGCGTAAGTATATCAAACGATGAAATCGATGATATCAAATTGAAACTGGATACTCAGCTAGATGAGGTGAGTACTCACAGAAGCTTGTATGATGAATTATCTGACATAAATTCAAAGGAACAGGGATATGGCATTATAGGGCTACTCTCACTCAATTTTATAATTAGTCTAGTTGCAGTTATTGTTTCTGCCTTCTCCTTCTCAGCCATTTTAATGGAGAGACGCAAGCAAGAATTTGCCATACTTAGAGCTATAGGAGCCAAGAAGAAGCATATCTACAAGATGGCACTTGGAGAAAATCTGCTTATGATGTTAACTGCCACCATATGGGGAACATTTATCGGTATAGGTATCTCTTATCTATTCAATGGAATATTCGAATTCATTGGAATGATGGTGGGCAGTTTGACCTCAGTCAATCGATCAGTGGTACTTCCGTTCTCAGAATTGGTCATTATCAATGTAATTACCCTACTGGGAATGTTGATTGCTACCCTAATATCAGTACATAGTGCTGCCAATCAAGACTTGAGTCTTGCAACCAAGGTGATTTAATTATGGATGGACAGGAATTATTACTAAATGCACAGGGGCTGTACTCGATTTATGAGGGGCTTGAAGGCTCAACTAATGTGGTGGCTTTGAGGGGACTGAATATTGAGTTGAAAAAAGGAGAATTCGTATCCATTGTTGGTACTTCTGGAGCAGGTAAATCTACTCTCATGAGAATTATTGGTGGATTACAAAAACCGAGTGCCGGATCCATCAAATATAATGGAAAGGAGATTGTCAGAATGTCTGAAGATGACCTCGTTCCCTTTAGACGTTCTCAGATTGGCTTCATCTTTCAAGAGGGCAATCTTATCCCAGAATTATCCGGATTTGACAATGTGGTGAAGACTCTAAGATATGCAGATGTCGGATTTAGTGATGCAAGGAAAAGAGCTGATGAATTGTTGAGAAGTCTTGGACTAGCCTCCCGAATGCATGATCTACCTCATAGATTATCTGGAGGAGAACTACAGAGAGTATCTATAGCAAGAGCACTTGCGAACAATCCAGCTCTAGTACTGGCTGATGAACCCACAGGAAATATAGATTATGCAAACACTGATCAAGTAATGCAGATATTCAAGGATCTTCATAATGACAGTGAAACTGCATTTTTGATTGTCACACATAGTCAGCATGTGGCCTCATACGCAGATAGACACCTTGAATTGAGTGATGGAATGATTATTGGTCAGCATGGATCTGGTAGTAATCTGTATTCACTGGCCGAAAGCAGAAGTGTTGTGGTAACAGAAATTGGAAACCTAACACTACCTCCCGAATTACTTGGTGCACTGGATCAGTACGGATTACTCTGGGATTTCTCTTTCGATGTAAATGGAAATGGTCCACGAATTATTGGTAAGCCATCTATTCAACAACTGGATAAATGCCCCGTATGTAAATCAGATCTAAATGGAGATACATTCAATTGCTCATCCTGTGGAGCTAAACTGAACTAGATGAATAAGATATATTGGGATTAAAGAGTAACAATTAAATCTGGATGATATACACAATCAAGATAAGTTTAAAGTCATAATTAAATCAATAAAAGCATGGTTTTTTCTAAAGGTCGATGAATTTTTTGTAAGCAGCTTCAAATTTCACCATTAATCTCTCGATTTGTCCAATCTCGGGTAAAAATGTAAGTCTGAGATGCCATGTCCCCGGTTTCTGACCAAACCCTGATCCGGGTACGGTAACAATTCCTACTTCTCGCACCAAAAACTCTGCAAAAGCATAATCAGCTAACTTTCCATCATAATCGCGATCTGGCAATTCTATACTTGGAAACAGGTACATTGCTCCTTTGGGGGTGGGACAAGTGATACCCTCTATACTATCTAGTTTCTCGGCAATAAATTTGGCCTTCTTGGCCAGTTTACTCATTATGGTATCTCTCTCCTCAATAAATTGGTTGTAGGAAGCATCTCCAGGCTTTGGAGGGTTTAACATGAGATAGACAACAATTTGACCCGAGGTATTGGGGCATAATCCGATACTTCTGACCTTAAGCATGACATCAAGAACATCATCTGGTAAATTTCTCAGTTCCAAATACCCTCCTCTATAACCACACTCCCCGATAAATCCTTTTGAGGTGGAATGTAGACTGAAAATTGGCATTTTGATATTTGATTCATGAGCAACCTTGGCAAAGGAATAGAATTTATCGGCAGAATCATAGATATTCTCCTGATAAACCTCATCAGCAATGATACTCAATCCATTTTTCTCAGCAAATTCCAATACCATCTTTATATCCTCCCTGTCAAGAACTGAACCAGTGGGATTGTTTGGATTGATAACCACAATAATCTTTACATCTATATTATCCTCTTTGGCCTTAATGTAGGATTCCTCAAGCATTGTCAGGCTCAAACCCCAATTATTCTCCTCATCCAGATAATAGGGAACCATCTTTCCACCAAATAACTCAATATCAGCTGAATAAAGAGGATACTGG
>DAOUUM010000244.1 GCA_030668165.1 Candidatus Heimdallarchaeota archaeon | reverse complement strand
TACAATATTTTATTCCCGGGGGATAAGTAATATTACACGTCTTGCATACTAAAATATTATCTTGTTGGGGCGGATAATTTTGAACAGGCTTATTTTTGTTTCTGGTGGTGGAGTATGCAAGTATTCCAATGATGACAACTATAATAATAATCACCAAACCTATGATAAGGGTATTATTATTACCACTTGATTGGATTACTGGATAAGTGACCTCCGCGATTATATTTACAGAGACTCCTGAAAATAAACTGTCAGTATTATCAAGCACAATATAATATCTTCCAGCATTAGATACATAGTTAGAAAAACTACCCTGAACTATATCTTGCCTGTAAATTCTTGCCTGAGCGGATTCTCCACTTGTCCAGATATTATAATTATTAGAGTCTAAAAAGACCAATGTTACATCATTTCCAGATGTCACTTGAACTGAAATAACTATAGTAGCCTCTTCTTTCAAATCTATGTAGTACCCTTTATAACCTAATATTCCTATGTTTACTGTTTCATTCAATACCTCTGATCCTTAAACAGGAATTGAACTCAAAAATAAAGTAATGAAGATTAAAGAAAATATATATTGTAATTTTCGCTCGCCCATATTTTACAACATGATTTAATATATTTTTAATAGTATTGAGCTGTTTTGCCCGGATTATTAAATAATTTTTTTATTTGATCAAATGGTTAGATATTATAATTCAAATTAATGGATTAAATAAAATTTTAAATAATAGTATAGTCTAATCGCTTGTATCATTGAGGCCCTTTCATTAAATAAACACAGGATTTGAGCTTTATGAATGATTAATTATATAAGGACAATAGTAATTTCTAACTAATGAATATTGAGAATCCTAATTCAGATAATAAATTCTCCAGAAAAGAAATTATTTGGTTTTCAGTCGTACTGCTTGTACTCTTAATTATTTTGATAATAGCCGGAGACCTGACATTCCCCGATTTTTTTGATTTTTTTTGGTGTCTATACACTCAACTGGATTTTTCTTAGATATTTTCTCAAAAGAATTGGTTCTAGTAGTACTGAGAGGGAAATCATGTGGTTTGGGGGAATACTTATCATCTTTTTGGGATTATTAATTATACTAGGACCACCAACAAGAACTGAGATTGCAATTGCAGGATCTGCATTCACCTTTATTTGGGTTATCAGGAGTTATTTGGCCAAAAAATTTACAAAAAATGAATGAGAATCGGGCATAACGCACTCAATATTAAATAAATTATAGTTCTAATAATTCCATTATTGATTTCGAAAAATCTAATATTATCTTAATACCTTTGTTTTTAAATTGAATACAGTTATTTACGTTTCTTCGCGATTACTGGCACAGCCAAAAGTGCTAACAGGGACATTATAAATCCAAATCCAGGTACTTCCTCAGCAACTGCCCCAGTCTGATTCTCTATTGTCATTTCCTCAGTGACCGAATCGATTGTGGATGTTATACTCATTGATTTGAGTACCCCTGTATCCTTATAATATACTATCTCGACTGTATAAGAGATAATAAAGATAAGATCACTCTCAATAACACTCACAGCTTTGAATTCATCTGTGCCATCAGTTATCGTTACCTCGGTCAAAAGGAATAGGGCTGAATCCTCAGCTGCGGTAGTCCAATACTCCCAATCAGTAAATACAGCCTCTGAACCAAATTCGTCAAGATCACCAGTTCCAACTGCGGTGATTTCACCATTATCGAGAGTATAATCATAAGCCCCTGATTCGGTAACTTCTTCAGTAATCTCAAAATCAAAGGTACCTCCGACTTCAACAATTCCACCCTCTGATGCTGAGATCGCAAACTCTACTAGATCACCATTTGCATCGGTTATGGTATTTTCAACTAATTTGAATTCCCAATAATTACCTTTTTCAATTCCTACTTCCGTAGTATCTTGTGCTCCTGCAAACGATAGCGAGAACAGGAACATGATTGTTAATATAGATAGTAAATATCTTCTATTTCCATTAAGCATAGTAGTTTCGAAATAGTCAAAACAATATAAAAGCCAAATTGGAGCACATTGGAAAATTGATAATTTACGAAATTTAATTTAATCGAATTGCGAGGAATTAATTTATTGAATAATTGAATACAATTAATATTTGAACTGTTTGATTAAGTTCGTTTCTTAGATATTACAGGAACAGCAACCAGTGCAAGCAGGGTTATTAAAAATCCAAATCCAGGTACCTCAGTTGCTATCGATCCTGTTATATTCTCAACTATCAATGCTTCCTCGGTGGTATCGTAAATATTGATAAGACTAAGTGATTTGATGACACCGGTCGTCTTGAAATAGACAATCTCTATTGTTGAGTTAATAGGGACTAATCCTTCCAGATTCATCTCACCCTTGACTGAGAAATCCTCTGCATCATCAGTTATTGTAACATCCATCAGATCAAATATTGTATCATCCTCGGCGGTAGTTGACCAGTAATCCCAGTCTGTATAAATTGCATCTGATCCGAATTGCCCCAGATTACCAGTTCCAACTGCTTCTGTCCAACCATTATTGTATGAAAAACCATAACTACCTGTAGAACTGGGATCACCAGTAATCTCTAGTTCATATGTCTCTCCAACATTGACAACTCCATCCTCATCTGAAGAGATGGTGAAATCTATTATTGTACCATTTTCATCAGTCATTGTGTTCTCAATCAATTCATATACCCAGATATTACCCTTCTGAATTCCTATCAGAGAAGTATCCTGTGCTCCAGCATATGGAACTGAGAGAAGAAACATGATTGTAAAAGCGGACAATAGAAATCTTGTTTTTAGATTAGTCATAGTATTCTGATTCTACTATTTCATATAAGATCTATTTTGTTACCAATTAAAATTGAAGTTGTTCAGATGACGGATTGATTATTTGCGGTTTTTGGAAATTAGGGGTATTGAAACTAGTGCAACAATTGCAGTGATAAATCCAAATCCAGGTACTTTCATTGGTTCTACACCAGTCACATTCTCAACAAGTAATTCTTCCGTATTATCTCCTGCTTCCCAAACCATATTCGCTGATTTCATCACACCATTGGATTTGTAATATGAAACGGTTACAGTCATCTTCATATCCACGAATGGTGCACCATCAATGACGGCTTCAGCGGTGAATACATCAGCTCCATTAGTAATTGTCACATCCATTTGATCGAATAAATCACTATTTTCTGCATCGGTTTCCCAGTACTCCCAGTCAGTGAAGATTGCATCTGACCCGAATTCACCAAGATCATTTGTTCCTACTGCTACAATTTCACCATTATCATAGGTACATTCGTAGGTGCCAGTAGATGACACTTCTTCAGTTACCTCAAATTCAAATGTATCTCCAACTGCTACTTCTCCACCCTCAGATTCAGATATTTCAAATGTATCAATATCTCCATAATCATCTGTCAAGGTATTTTCTACTATCTTGAATTCCCATGCGTTTCCTTTCTCTATACCTATTTTTGCGGTATCCTGAGCCCCTGCATATGACAGGGTAAGCAGAAATACAACTGTCAAAATAGATAGTAGATATCTTTTTTTCACATAAATCATGTTAATCTCACAACATTCAACAAAGTATATAAAATCTTTCGGGATACATTGTCCATTTGATTATTTATAGCCTCAATGCAATTTTATCATTTAATTTTTTAAATGAGGTAATTTTTTTTATTTACTGATTTATTTTATTTTTAGGTTTACGTATAATCTTGATTTAAATTAGTCCCTTCCTCTTTACAACTACAACTGCCACACCAGCAACAATTACCACGACAACGATAATTATGATAGCTGTTCCACTATTTGGAATTTCAATTTCAAGAGCCAAGCTCATATCACTCTCACCAACATCATTTACTGCAGAGACTGCGTAGAAATAAATCTCACCTGCTTCCACTGTGGAATCATTGTATGAATATGTAGATCCTGATACTGTTATCAGTAAAGTCAGATTATCAGCTGATAAACCTCTATAGATATTATATGCTGTTATTGCTGATCCACCATCATTGAGTGAGGCATTCCATGCTATTGTGACATTATCATTCTCGTACAATAATGCAATGCTTGGTGCATCTGGAAAATCGTTGGTACCTATAGATTCTGTGGTGGATAATTCACCCTCGTCAATATCATTGACAGCACTCACTCCATAGTAATAAGTTACTCCTGGAGCAACTGTATTATCCAGATAATCCAGAGTGGAATTAAATAAAGTACTAAGCTCAGTTAATGCATCTGCAGAGGTTCCTCTATAGACGATATACTCTGAAATTGGCATTCCACCATTATCTGTGGATGCATCCCAGGTAAGTTCTACCAGGTTAGCTGCATTCAGAGTCAATACAAGATTAAGAGGTGCTGTTGGAACATTAAAAGTTGTCACAGATTGCGTACTTGATGTATCACCATCACCAACTGTATTATTCACACCAATTGAGTAATAATATGTAATTCCACGCTCAACTGTATCATCCAGGTACTCTAGTATTGAACCTGGCAGAGTAACCAACTCGGTCAAATTTACTGAATCCAAACCTCTATTTATGGTATAGTTGGCAATGGCTAGTCCACCTGTATCCAAAGGTGCTTCCCATGAGATCTCTACAAAATTATCACTATCTAATTCTAATGCTAAGTTCTGGGGGGCTGTTGGTACAGAGGTTGGTGTGATTGAGACTGTATCTGTTGCAATGCTCTCATAGACAATATTTGATGCAGATACTGCATAGAAATATTCGATTCCCATTATCAAATTATCATCAGTGTAATCAAGTGAGGACACACTGCTCAGATATTCCAGGTTTTCACTGCTTGTTCCCTTGTAGATCATGTATTCAAGCTCATAACCACCATCATCTGCAGATACATCCCAGCTGATACTGACAGATTGGTCAAAATTATCAGTCACATCAAGATTTAGTGGAGAACTTGGTTCATCAAGCCATGTGAGAACCTTTAATCCACCGGCCTCATCTGCAACCGATATGAGAGGACCACTTACATAGATTCCCTGGGCACCTTCAATTCCATCTGCATATCTACCGATCTCTACTGGTACCTCAGGATCAGTGATATCAAACATAACAACTCCATTCGCCCCATCGGCTACAAAAACATAGAAATCTACAATGAAAATATCATATGCTTCATCAACGCTTAATATCTGATTTACCTCCACTGGAAGCGATTTATCAGTAATATCAATTAC
>DAOUUM010000179.1 GCA_030668165.1 Candidatus Heimdallarchaeota archaeon | reverse complement strand
GTATTCTATTTTCAATATATCAGTATCAACTCTTTCATCTAACACCTTCTCATCAAGATACACCCAGTACGGGACACCAATATCAACAAGATAGACATCCCCAAGAGCTGTTTTATCCACAGATAGCATTCCCTGCTTGGGCCATGCAAGAGTGGCTGTGGCAAGTGGATTTAGTTCACCGTGATTAATTCCTGAATCCACATCCAAACCACTTACCACATCAAGGGAAACTATTTTAGAATTCCTCATCTTCCCGATAACTTCAGTGGCATCGGCTCTCAGTTCACCCCTGAAATTATAACCCAGATATGCATCTAAGACAATTGTATTTTCCAGATCAGGAGCCTCCAGCATAGTTTTAACACCACATGATCGTGCTCTGTCAATCTGATTTTTCGGTACCTCTCTTGTCGGTTCTCCCTTGGCCAGCCATATGGTGACATTTCTTCCCCAGTTATGCAATCTACGAGCAGCCACCGCACCTCCGCCACCATTATTTCCACTTCCCATCACAACGATAAAATTGTCAATTCCTAATTTTCGTGCATATTCTAGGGAGATTTTTGCAATATTGAGGCCAGCATGTTCCATCATTAACTCCACATGAATACCAAGATCCTCAGTCATTATTCTGTCTACCTCCATCATTCCTGAACGGGTTACTCCATGAAACATATTCTATTATTAAAACAAATAAATTAATAACATTTGTCTTCTAGAAAGTAAAATAAATAGTTCTCAATTAGAATTTCTTATTTACCTGTTTGATCAATGAAAAAATGTGCCTCGTTGGGAAGTTGATAAGGAGAAGGTGGAAAAAAACCTAATTCTTCCTGTATCATTATTATTAGTTTTTGCAGTCTCGCTCTATGTTTCTATCAGGGATTTTGTGAAAGATCAATCCGATTACTTCCTAATCTTCGGAATGATTGCCTCAACCATATTTATCACTTATATCATTGGCAGGATTTACGGTGAGATCAATCAGGAAAATGATTTTATTGAGATAGCTGACAAGAGAATCTCATTCAGAACCACTCCTGCTTTTGGAATGGGATGGTTACCCATCACAAAACAATTGTTTTTCGATGAGATCCAAACGGTTGATATGATCGAGGTAAGTAAATTCTTCTCACCCAATGAGAAATCGAAAGCAATACTTCTTTGGCCAAAAAATGGAAAACAGATAATTCTTGGTTCCTATCTTGATGGACCACAACTGATGAATGTGGTGCTGGCCATGAAAGGAGGGGTGATGCTCTCACAAAAGCTGCAAAACCTATTTGGTAGAGATGCTGAGGTATCAGATACCATAAAGAAAGTTACTGAGTTTGGAAAACAGATGTGGAACAGATATAAGGATTCCCAGGGGGAGAGATAATATGGTGGATTGCTCTTATTGTGGTGACAAGGTCGCAATGCCGTTCACCTGCAAGCTTTGCGGAATGAAATTGTGTGCCAAACACAGATTACCTGAGAAACATGCATGTGAGAATATTAGTCATTTTAGCACTCCCGAATACAAAATAGAGAAGATACAGAAAGCACATGAATACAGAGAAATTAAGTACACTGAATCGTCTGAAGGCTCTACAGGTGCACCACGATTATTCAATCAATCAATGTGGACATCTGGTGATGTGGGAAAGAACGTATTGTTTGGTGGATTAATCTTAGCACTCATGGTAATATTGGTGAATAAAGGGTTTGATAATCCATGGCAAGTTACTGGTGCAATCATATTTGCACCGATTCAATTTTACCTTTTCTATATTTTCAGACGCAATTATGCGAGAAAATTTTATTTGAAGACTGAATTTATTTTATCCCCCATTGGTATTGCCATATCCATCATTACCAGTTTATTTAGTTTTGTAATTATCGCATTTGGTTTCTTTTATGAAGATGGAGGAGAAGATGAGGCAGGATCAAAAATTGGAATACGGGCGATTTTCTTGTCTTATGGAATATATTTTATCGGTTCTTTCATTGTCTTTCCACTCTTTTTCCTGCTTGATCTTAGGTTAGTTAATCTTAATCTAGAGATACTCTATGCAGTATTTAGCACCTCCCATATATTTTTATGGTTGGCAATAATTTTAATTTTCCCCTGGAGGGGATTAGATGGAAAGAAAATATATGATTGGGATACTAGAACGTTTTGGAAAATGTTAGCGTTTCTAATTATTGCATATATTGGCCACATGTTATTTGCAGATGATCTAATAATTTTTGTTATAAACCTATTTTCCTAAATTACCTAATCTAGAAGTCTTATTTTTTAAATAAATCATAATCTGAAAAATTTTCTCTGAATTCATCCTCTAGAATATCCATGTAGATCAGATCTCTGTATTCACCCATGCCATATACAGCATCTCTATGACGTCCCACCTCTGTGAAACCCGCATTGTAATATGCCTTGGATCTCTCATTATAATCAAGATAGCATAATTTTATACTGTGAAGATTGAGTATATTGAATCCCACTGCACACATGGTGATCACAGCATCGGTACCATAACCTTTCCCCCTGTTATCAATCTCATGGATTGCAATACCAAGTTCCGCACGTCTATTCTGATTTCGTATATCGAATATTCCGATTGTGCCAATAAAATTATTGTCATAGTCTGTGATAGCCAATTGCATACCGTTTCCCTCTCTTCTATTTTTCCATGTATTCTTGATCCATTCCAGTTCTTCCTCCCTGCTGTGGGGAGTTTAATTGGATAATGTTCTTCTCAATTCAAGGTTATTCCAGTTTTTCATAATTGAATCCAGATCAGTTGTCTCCAATCCTCTTAAAATAACTTTTTTGCCATAGTACATATGAATTTACAATATTTATAATTTTATTGTATTACATGTAGATTTATTAGATTCTGAAGGAGCTGAATCAGACCATTGGATAATTATTACAGAGTCGCAAATATAGATAACTATTGGTAAATAATATCAATCTAATTTGGGAACAATTATTAAAGGGTCTGAGGGTAATTTAATGTGGAGAAAAATGGAGAAATCGAGATTATATTCTGTGTTATTGATATTTTTGATTTTATTTGTTTCAAATGGGAATATTATGGCCGTAAGTGCTGAATACATACCGATCGAAATGAATTTCGAGGTTTGGTTATATGTTCAAGCGGGATCTAGAAATTTAGAATCTTATGCTCTCTACACAAAACAAGCCTTGGTACCATTGGGAATTGAGGTTAAAATTTTTGCAAAAACAAATGGTCAGTTTGTTGGAGACCTACTCCACACTTCAACAGGTCATCCATTTGATATAATTTTTTCTAGCTTTTCGGATAATTCACCTGTTCCAAGCTTCATTACACAGTATCATTCTGATCCAAGCACATTTGGAGATAAAATATATCAATTAAATACACCTGAATTTCAGGAATGGCAAGTAAATGATACCATGATTACCACAAAGTATGTGGATGCATTATTAGAAGAAATTGAATTCGAAATGGATCTGGAAAATCGTAAGGACCTTATCACAGAGTTTAATGATTTATTTTTTACAAACTTATTGTATGATATACCAATCGTCTCTAAAACACCCCTAACTAGTATGTGGAAAGGGTTTGGTGGAGAATACAACGAATTATGGGATCCAAATGAGGGTGTGGTCAGATCTAGAATGCTTGGAGCAAATTGGACTGAATTTACATCAGCAGAACGAGAATCAGACAATAATACTATCTCTTTGCGGATTAATACACCCGTAGAGGAGAATATGTTTGATCCTTATCAATCGTTTGATGAAAGTACGGGCCTCATTACCGAGATAATGCATGATGGTTTGTTATATTTTGATAAAAACTATGATGCACATCCTGGAATTGCTTGGAATTGGTATTTCAACAAAACAGACATCTTGTATGATCATGATAATTTTACTGATACTCCCGAAATTGCCATATATGAGTATGTGTGGTTCCTGGGAAACCAATCTTACTGGTCAGCCACAACTGATATAATTGGCAATCCAATCGAGAGGGAGATAGTTGATGGAAATGATTTTGTTATGGCATTGGATATGTTGAGACATCCTATGACAAATACCAATTCAATTGGCGGATTGAATGCAATTGTTAATTATTTTTCCAATACTACTCTAAACCCCAATGATACCTTCACAATTAGGATCCGAGGCGATAGATTGTCACCCAATGATTACTACAATTTTGGTTCAATTAAACCAATTCCCCATCATATTCTTGGTGGAGATCTCTTAATAAATGAGACATCCATGGCCAAAGTAACTGATTTTGTAAATTGGAATCCTCAATTATCAGAAGAATGGATGCATTGGTCATCTTATGTGGGGCATTCACTTGTTGGCCCATATGAACTCCTGGAATATGATAATGAGTATTCTTATATATACGAAGCAAGAGCGGACTATTATTACCCAAATGAAATGGATTCTAATCTGTATTATGAAAATACTGAATTCTTGTCACTTGAGAATAAATATGGTTGGAATTTTACAATATTTGGACCTCATATTAATAATATGACTGCAGAACCACATTATTGGAATTGGGGTAATCCAAAACCCAGCTCTCAAGGAATTGAGACTATCCAATATTCAATTATTAATGACATCAATGCAGCATTATTGTCATTTGAAGCTGGTAACATAGACTTTTTCGAATCCTCAGATTTAGGAGCGCAAATAGTAGAAAATCATCAGAACAATCCTAAATTTGTGATTAAAGACCACATCTCTGAAACGGGACCGGAATTGCTTGTTTTTAACCTTCTGCATGACGATCTCAAAAAGTTCAATGTTCGCTTGGCTATTGCACACGTGCTTGATAAGGATGAATTTGTCAATATTCATGACGGATTTGCTAAACCTCACCACTCAATAGTCTGGCCCAGGGATGATTGGTGGTATGTTCCGCACTATATTGAATACGATTATGATAAATCCAGAGATCTGATGAGGTCAGAGGGTTATCATGCATTACAAAATGAATATACATACGAAGTGCCCCCTCCCCCCCCTCCACCCGGTCCACCCCACCCACACAATTGGTTACCTGATTCTACCATGTTATTACTTTTTACATATTCTTTGATATTAACTGTTGCAGGAATAGTGTACTACAAGACCAAAACTGCATACTGAGCCCCATATGAAATTATCCGGGTACATCAACAATTCCAGCACTAAAAATCAAGTAGAAGAGATAAACAAAGCTACCGATAAGTACAAACAAAAGGAATAGAACAATCTCGATCAGTAATAGCAAAGCCGGGGATAAATATCTTACCTTTGGTCTCAGGAAGAAATAAGCAATGGCCACGATGGAAAATCGGGTAAATATTATTATCAATATTGATGCACTTTCAGTGGTTGTTAAAACGGCAAACACCTCATTCACCATATTCGACCCTATATGAACTATCATTGTCAACCTGTAGAATCCCTTGTTGATGGTAATTATCATCGCCAGATATGTTAGAGCAGTATGAGCCATCACTGCTGTGATTCGATAAATAAGTGGCAGTATATGATCAGCAATCTGCCATTCCACTCCATCGATATAGGCAAGGTATTTTGGATAGATATAGAAGCCAAATGTCTCTGCGAGGCCCCAACCCACACCAAAGTACATACCCAAACCATGTGGATCTGGGATTCTTGTCCAGATAGTTTGAGCGGAACTTACTTTTAATAGCACGTCACCTGATTTACTAAATAATCGCCTCCCATAATGGTTTGCTATCAATAATGCAGGATATCGGATAAGTTCTTCCAGAAAACCTGCTAGAGATGTTCTTGATAATCTTGCCCATATTACCTGGGGATTATCGGGATTCAACCTAACATCAAGATTTATCCAGTAAAGTGCTAACCCAGTAATCGCCGCAAAGAACAAACCTATTAAAAAATAAAGCCACCGGTCACGGGTTGGATTAGGCCCAATCCAAACGAGAAGATACACTGGTATAAAAACTATGATCAATCCCAAGATATAAAGTATGAGCACTAGAATCCCATTGGTTCAAATGTTAATAAAGTCTGTTCTGAACAAATCAAGTACTTATACATTTTTTTCAGATAAGAATATTATTGATTTAATTCAGTCTGAACAAGGAATGATCTAATACTTAAAGTATATTTGAGAATTTGTTTGTATTAATGAGATCTAGAGGACTATTCATATTTCTTATAGCCATGATATTATCAAGTGTAGTTACAGTCAACACATTAGATCATAATAGTATTTCTAGATCAGTAACTAACAGTATTCAGGTCGATGAGAACAGTATCAGCTTTGAGAACAAACTTGAAGGTGGCTTACTAGATTTTATTGAG
>DAOUUM010000471.1 GCA_030668165.1 Candidatus Heimdallarchaeota archaeon | reverse complement strand
CTCTTTCAATCTCTCCAATTTATAAATAAAGATAACTGATATAATCAGCAAAACGGGCAGAACATGCTTTTCAGAGTGATTTAAACTATCAATAATATCTATCGTGCTCAAAGACCAGAGAACCACCGACCTTCCATCTTCGAGAGCATTCTGATTAATTGATAGGAATTGACTAGCATCAATTGAGCTGATATGAGATACATAAGTATATTCCATATCAATTAAGTTGAGATCCACCTGATTATCAGAATCAAGATAACCAAAATAGTATCTGGATACTTCAGAGTTTGTGGATATTGTACCGCTAAGAGCGATTTTATTTGAATCTACTAAATAATTTTCGGATATACTCATTTCTAGATCAAGATCCCCGAGATTGTCGGAATATCTCCATTCTGCAGATGATACATCTAATCCATAGCCATTTGAGGAGATAAAAGAGTAAATTCGTTCATCTCCTTCGATTTTGCTTGAAAAACCAACCACTTCATCAAATGATAGTACAAGATCATCAGAACAGCCTTCAAGACAACTGTAGGTTTTAATTTCTTCTTCTACATTTTTAATTTCATCTGAATCCAATGATATGGAATATTTATGCAATACCAAATCGTCTGTATATGATTTAAGTAATATAATTTGCTTATTATCAGCAACCTGATTATACTCAATAATTTCGTAATATTGGAGTCTTCCCTCTATTAAATAGAATTCAGTGATGAGTTCTCGCCAGTTCAATTCTCCTGTTCGCATATTATAGGAGTGCAGAAAAATGGATGCAGTGCCAGAGGAATTGGGGTATATAACATCTAGGTATTCTATTAAATAGAGGGTATCCTTTTGAATAATTCTATCTTGGAGATATGGAATTTTTGTTATATTACCTGCAATATCATTCGAAGTAATGTTGCATAATTGGATACTGAAGTTAGAAATGAGGTCTCCCGACATGTCGTAAATTAATGCCTTGGGATCTCTATAATGGATGAATTGATGCATACTTGTCATAGGACTTTCAACAATCTCGGAAGATGAGAGTATGCTCCCATATCTATCTATTAATGTTACATACTGGTCTGTTCCACATAAACATGGTCTATAATCTTCGAAAAGAGTGATGGGCTTATCCCACAATAAATTATGATTCAAATCATAATAGTCTAACCATAGACCAGACAAGTCGATTTTGCTTGAGAGCATCGCATATCCCGATTCACTTGGTACCAATTGGTAGATGTCAAGTACGTCATCCAAACTTTCAGAACTATCTTGAGCAAACCCACCTCCAATATTGAGATCAGATGGATGAGTCGGAAAAACCATTGGATAGAAGGCATAATTGATAATAATTGTGATAACTATCCCGGTGATAATATATCTTGATTTCTTCATGGCAAATTCAAATCCAGCATTTACATTTTTTTTAGTGGAAATTTTTTCTTTATCTACTATCAAGAGTAAACAAATGTACAATCAATATAAATTTATAATATTTAATCGGGCGCTTTGCTTATTTTATTATATTATTATTAACGAATATTCAGTAATTGTTGAGAATAGTAATCATTTGTGAGTTATTCAGTTTGATTTAACACATTTTGGCAGTTGTACAATTTAGGTCACAAACAATTTATGTCAACAACTAAATGCGGATAAAATCCGTCTGGGGGTGGTTGATTTCAACAATAAATGGTGAGATTATGAAGAAGAATAGTCCTTAATAAGGACTATACAAAAGGAGTTGCTCAGTCGATATCGTGACATCGGTGGATGTATTTGGATTTAATTGAATAATTCTTTTTTAATAATCACGATTAATTATCGGGTGAAATCCAATCTCTTATTTACATATACAGCTAGGAGCTGATTGTGATGTATGAGAAAATTGCTATTGATAATATAGATATTGAATATAAGCAGAGTGGAGTGGAAAATGAGGAGACACTTGTATTTCTTCATGGATTAGGTGCAAATTTAAGTCAATTTGAATCCCAGCATGAGTATTTCGAGGATAGATACAGAGTTATCTCAATTAATCTCAGGGGGCATGGTAATTCAGGAACATCGGGGAAATTAATCAGGGAGGATTTTGAGCTGCAAGAACTTGCCAGAGATGTAATAATGCTCCTGGAGGAGTTGAAAATCGAAAAATATCACCTGGTGGGTAACTCCATGGGTGGCAATTTGGGATATGAGCTTATACAATCCCATGAGGATCGTATATTGTCATTTACAAGTTATGGAACAACTGCCAGATTAAAAACATCCAAATTCACTGTTGCAATGTTGAAATTCACCTATAAGATACTGAGTATGAAGCTGATTGCAAGATTATCTGCTTCTGCTGGTGTGAGTAAACCATCAAAATCAAAGATACGTGAGATGATTAATCTGGCAAACAAATCCACCGTGCTTAATCTTATTCCCCATCTGGGAACCTTTGATTACACAGATGTGATCAGGAATTCCCAGGTCAGATCACAGATAATCAGAGGAAGTGAGGATAAGGAGATCAACAAGGTACTTGGAAGTACAATTGCGGCTTTTGAAGAGAGAGGTAATTTCAGATTAGTTGAACTCGAGAATGCAGGGCATTTCGCCAATCTGGATCAATCTGAGTTGTTTAATCAGAAGCTG
>DAOUUM010000546.1 GCA_030668165.1 Candidatus Heimdallarchaeota archaeon | reverse complement strand
TTTCCAAATAAGGAGCGAATTTATTATAATAAAAATACGTCTGATATACCCTTAATTTATAAGATATAGCATTTTATAACTAGTTATGTTTCACAATATTCCACACCCAGTACTTGATAGAATGAAGCACTTGGAAGAGATTGATGCCAGAGATAGAGAAGATGGGACATCGATCTCGGCGAGATTGAGACAGATCCCGGTTGAAACTGGTAAATATCTGGCTATAATGGCAAGAAGTGCTCCTAAGGGGCACATAGTCGAATTTGGTACCAGCGCGGGTTACTCTGCCATGTGGTTGAGTCTTTCAGATCGTAATGTGATAACTTATGAGGTGGATTCTGACAAGATCATACTTGCAAAAGAAACTTTCCGATCTGCTGAGTTGAATGATATGATAGATATCAGATTTGAAGATCCCAGATTATCAACAAGCCTGGAAAATATTGCCATGTGTTTTATTGATACGGATAAGGACCTGTATCCAGAGTTGCTTGACCTGGTTAGTGATAAAATTGTATCTGGTGGATTCATAATATTTGACAATGCCAAGAGTCATGCTGAGGAATTGGATTATTTTATAAAATCTGTACTTGATGATAACTATTTTGATTCTCTGGTAATTCCAATTGGCAAGGGATTGTTACTGTGTAAGAAATTTTAGTTCCTGTTTCATAAATTGAATAAAAACACATCAATATTATAAATCTTAATAATTCTGATCACCTCCATCATTGCCTTTATCACTCATATATTGCACTTTATTTGGCAAAGTTTACCATTAAATTAATCACCATAAAGTACTTTGCATCGCAAAGTTAATTAATATATAATGCATAATATAGATTAGTGCTTCCTCCAATGAGACAAGAACAAATAATCCTATCCATAGAGAATCTGGAAAAACATTATGGCGATGTAATTGCTGTTGATGGCCTGTCTTTGCAAGTAAGAGCAGGAGAAATTTATGGCCTACTCGGCCCTAATGGCTCAGGTAAATCCACCACCATCAAATCAATCATGGGTATGCTGGAGATAGAGGGGGGAACACTCAGAATTTTTGATGTGGATCCCATCAGAGAACCCAAAAAGGCAAGGGAATTGGTTGGATATGTAGCTGAGGAACAGATACTATTTGAATCCATGACTCCTGAGGAGATTTTCAATTTCATCGCGTCCATAAGAAAATTGGATCCCATCAAAACCAAAAATAAAATGGTGAAATTGCTTTCCACCATGGATGCCATGGAATATTACAAATCAATGATAGCCTCCCTTAGCAAGGGAAATAAGCAAAAAATTCAGATTTTAACATCTCTCATTCACAATCCAAAATTATTGATTATGGATGAACCTCTTTCTGGCCTTGATGCGAAGACCTCATTAATACTGAGAGAGATATTTCAAATCCATATTAAAAAGGGTGGGGCAATACTCCTATCCACACATATCATGGAGCATGCACAGAGCATGTGTACCAGGATTGGAATAATTAGCAAGGGCAAATTACAGGCTGAGGGAACTCTATCCGAACTGCAGGATATTGCAAAATCAGATGGTGATCTTGAAGAAATATTTTTGAAATTAACTGATCAGTCTGAGGATGCCAAAGAATCAATAGCCATGCTGAGGGATGAAGATTAAATATGGAAAAATCAATATCCAATTTATGGTATATCTCAAAGATTGCCCACCAAGAGATATACTATAGAGGCCGTATGACAAGTGCTTCCCCGACAAAAAGAGCAGAGATATTGTCAAATTACAAAAATAACCTACGAAAAGAGAGGAGACGATCTCTACTAAACAAATTGGCCTATACTTGCATATCTGCAATCTTAATGTTTCTTCCACTGGTAACTATAGGCCAGATATTCTCTCTTGAATTATCTGATGCCAATACACAGAATGTTATTTTTACCTCAGGATTGATACTTGGTGTCTATCTCCTGCAAATATTTCTGATATCATTTACATTTCTTTATATCAATATTTTTGAATTATTAGGTGGAGAGATATTTAAATTTCTAAATACCATTAATTTCGATCCCAGGGAATATTCAAT
>DAOUUM010000504.1 GCA_030668165.1 Candidatus Heimdallarchaeota archaeon | reverse complement strand
TGTGGTCCATGCAAGGATTACTCTATCTCCCCTTTCTGCATGGTTAGCCAGAGTACCTATAGCCCCCAACTCATCATCTGCATGAGCAAATAAGGAAATTATTGTCTTCTTTTCTGAATCTGCCATTATGATTGGTCAATATTCATTGGTAGTAATATTAATATTGATTATGGTAAATTAAAAGTTCAATTTTCATTGAATTTTATTTAAGCAACCAATAACTCTTTTCAATAATTTATTTTTCAGTTCTATTACTTATGACTCTAGCAATTGGTTTTGATCCTGCTTTTATCGATACTTTGGTAGCTTTGAAATCACCTGATGGAAGATTAATTGATGAGCTACCCAAACCCGGACATCATTTCAGAAATGCAACAATATCAAGGATTGCTGGAGGTAATGGAGTTAATATATCCTCTGTGCTAAACAAATTAAATATTGAACACAAATTAATTGTTCCTTCAACTGATTTATTCATGAACTTACTAGAGGAAAGGGGGATAGAATCCAACCAAATCGAAGCAATTGATGCAGGTGTGGGAGAGACCGTTGGAGTAACATGGAAACCTGGAGAGATCCAGTTGAACGATCCCAGATCAGTACTCGGTTTGAATCAATGGAATGAGACAATTGATAAATTGTGGAAAGAATCACCAATAAAACTATTCATTAACTGGGGTTTGAATTCCAGCATATTGGAATGGGCATCAATTCAGTGGCTATCATGCAGTGGTTGGAATTTTGAAGAACTCACTGAGGAGAAAAATCATATCAATCAGGCTCTTGAGATCCAGGATAATAATGCATTACTTCTACTTGAACCGAGTAGTATTAGTAAACACAGGGATAAAAAAAATCTATTACGACTAATCAATCAAATGTCCGTGGTAAATAATCATCCACTATCAATCCTATGTGCCAATGAGGAAGAAGAGAAGGACTTTGAATCCATTAAATTTCAAAATACCATCATCCACACATCTCAGTATGTTAAGCATTATAGTAATGATAATATTATAATCTATGATGTTCCATCATTAAATAAAGAGCCAATAACCTTTGTTGGGGCAGGAGATTCCTTTTTGGCAGGCATTATACAATCATTGCTGAGTAACAGGATTGAAATCAATAATGGGATAAAAATCGCTAATAATTTCCTAACAGGTCAATTGTAATTGGCTCCAAATCAATGTATAATTAGTCTTAATTTATTTTATTGAGGATAGATATCCTAGAGTTATGATAATTTGTAACCATCAAGTCTCATTTTTCGTTCATTATGAACCCCCATCATTGTATATTTGCATTAACTTTATTTTGTCTGTTTCAATGGTTGATTCTATAATTTTATTCAAAATGGTTTTTATACTATTCTCCATTGTTAGTAGTAATAGAGGAAAGTCACATGGGTAAATCAAAATATACAGTTGGACTATCAATGCTTGCATTAACTATCATGTTACTCCTATTTACCTCCCCTATATCAGCAAGCAATATGATAGGTACAACCCTTACTACAGATACTCTCGATGATGATGTCAATATAGAAATTGCACAGGTTGTCGGGGGATTAGGCACAGTCACATACGCTACAGTTTTCGAATTTGGTGGTCATGATGGCTCAAACATGCCTGTTGACGACAGTGCTACTGGATTGACAGAAGCATTTGGATGGTATTTTGCGTATGCCAATCAAGGTGATTTTGCATCATACTTGAATCGACTACCAATGGATATTCCTGACGGGGCATCCTTTGTTGTCGTTTATCCAGACGCCGTTACAAGCACAATAACAAAAGCTGCAGATGCTGCAGCTTTATTTGACACAGAATACGGTATTTCACTTGAATTAGCATATTTTGATTCAGGGGTATATGATATTTACATATTCACCACTGCTGATGATATCTACAGCGATGTAGCTGCTGATGTTGCAGCAATCGATGCTGATGGTTTCAATGCTTTAATTGATCCTGCTGTTGTCACCGCTGCACCAGTTAGCTGGGCAGTATATGGTGCAAGAGATCTGGGTTCTTATCGTGTTGGTATGCATGGTGTTGGTTGGGTTGATCCTGCTGGATTAACCATGGATGGTGATGTTTATACATTATCTTCAGACCATATTTTTGGCGAGGATGTAGTACCCGCTGCCACTCCTTCGTTTGGATTGAGCAGATTGTACTACTCATTCCCCTATCCAATTTCACCTGTAGAGGATGGTATCACACCTGATACCTCTAATCCATTACCACATGTAACTGGTCAACTAGAATGGGATCTCAAACATCCAATTCCAGGATATGGCCTTGGTACTGCTGATGATTTCAGTGTATCCTATGAACTTGGAATGGATTCCAGTTTCCCCAATGTTCAGAATGAGATGGTCATCAACCAGACCGCAATAAATGTGG
>DAOUUM010000049.1 GCA_030668165.1 Candidatus Heimdallarchaeota archaeon | reverse complement strand
ATAAATTGATTTACCGAAATATAAATTGGAATATTAATCGAAAATTCGAAATATAAAAATATTAATCAAGACCTGGATCTTCTAGGATCTTCTGCTTAAGTATATCCTCCATGATGTCCATCATGACCTTATGACGCTCGTATTCTATCTTGAGCTCTCGCGTACTCATTTTGGAAAAACTCTTTTCGATTAGTTCTCTGAATTCAGGGGACTGGATATCTTTATTTGAATGGTTGTGGTGACTGAAGGCAAGTGCCTCCTCTGTGAGTTTATCAAAAAGCTGATAACCAAGCTCCGTTAGATGATATTCCTTGTTTTTCTGATTCCCTGTGACCTTCATTTCTATGATTCGATCATTTTCCATTTCTGATAGAATGGGATAGACAGAACCTGGAGAAGGTATCCATTTGCCACTTGTCCTTTGATCGATCTTCTCCCTGATAGCATTACCCGTGAGAAGTTCATCTGTCTTGTATAGTTGAAGAAACATCCGGAAAATAATCATCCTGAGAAAGCCACGGCGAAATTTTGAATTCCACTCATCTAGGATTTTCTTATCGGATTTCATAAAATAAATTAGAGAATACCCATTTAAAAAAGATGGTTATTACTCCTAAAATTTATATCGAATTAACGTAATAAAATTCATAAAATGCAATATTAGCCCTTTTATGATTTAGAATACTACAGAATGTGAGGAAAAGTATAATTCCAGTTGAATTTTTGATTAAATAACAGGAATGTTGTCAACCTAACCAATATGTTTCATATCATGAGTATGTGTTGAAGTATTGAATAAAAAACAATTTGTTTCCAATTTTAATTACTTCTTAATAAGAACTGTAAGAAAATTATTCAATCGTGAACATGAATGAAACAAATGGTATTAAAATTATATTTACTGCGTCATGGCGAGAGCACAGGTAATCTAATTCGCCAATTTCAGAGCAGACTGGACACAGAGTTGACCGATAAGGGTATCAAACAGGCTGAAAATTTACGGGGTAAACTTGATGTGCCGATTGTATATCATTCTCCTCTTAAAAGAGCATCTGAAACGGCAAAGATCGCTTTTCCATACAATGCAGAATTAATCGAGGTAGAAAATTTAACTGAGGATGATGTTGGATTCTTTACAGGTAAATTATATCCTGATCTAAATCAAAAAGAATTGGATATTTGGAAAAGAGTGACTGATGATCCGGATTATACAGGTCATGGGGGTGAATCAAGAAGGCAGCTTACTGAAAGGGCAATCAATGTAATGCATTTAATTGTTGCAGATATGCAGAAAAGATCAGTTGTGAAATGTGCAGTGATATCACATGGAGGATTGCTTAGAAGTTTTTTGAAAGGGTTTATGAATCTAAACAATATCAAGTTGGGAAATTGTAGTCCGTTTCTACTGGAATACGATCCCAAAAGGGATAAATGGAATTTTCCTGAGCAGTAAATTTGATTATATATTTTCTAGATTGATATTTATCGCCAAAAGAATAAATGAGATAATTTGTGATATTAGGATTGCCATTAAGGGGGGATGATCATTCTAAGGAAGCTTTTGATCAAAATAAAATGCAGAGAGCCAATGAGAAGAGGGAACAGAGGGAGTTAGAAGCCTATATTGAGGGTTTGAAATATAAAAAACCGGAGCCCTCACCTTCTCATCGAAGGACTCAAATCAAGAAATTCGTATTTTGTGAAAATTGTGGCAATAAATTGCCAGTTAATACAATTTATTGTAATAATTGCGGACAAAAATTATTGACATAGGGCTGTATTTTCACGTTATTAACCTTTGAGAATGACTTTAACTTAAGAAAAAAAGATGCCTGTCTTCAATCATAATATTTTTAATAAATATAATCAAAATATCAACTATGTCAAAAGAATCAGATGAAAATATAAATATAGGAAGACCTGGTGAACCTAAAACCAAAAAGGAAAAAAAAGCAGCAAAAAAAGCAGCTAAAAAATCTAAATCAAAGGGAAATCGAAGATAAATAAGATCATTATAGTTTTTTTATCAATCTCTCAGTAAAACTAATCTCTTGTCAAGATATGATATATTCAGGAGTCATATGTGGTTTTTCATTATATTCGATCTTTCATTAATGCTTTCTGGGATTAATCTATTTAGGACATTCTTGTACCATTTTTTAAGTACATAATCTATAGTTTTAAATATTATTTTTAAGGCATTTTCATTGAATATTTGAATTCTGTTATAAGGTTAAAAATATGGAAACAAAGAATAAAAAAGCTGAATTATATAAGATAAATGCCAGAATTACGGGGATATTATTCCTAATTGGATTTGCAGGGATACCAGCCGCCCTTTTATTACCAACTGCTGAGGATGTCAATAATAATCTAAGCATGATTTCTGGAATTGAAAATCAAGTGATAATTGGTTCAATCTTTCTAATTATTATGTCATTTGCTATTGCGAATATTGCAATAGTTATGTATCCAATTTTAAGAAAATATAATGAAAGTATTGCTCTTGCAGCTGTTGGATTTAGAATTATTGAGAGCATGCTCTTTTTGTGTGGTGCAATTTTCACGCTTTTGTTAATACATTTGAGTCAAGAATTCGTTCAAGCTGACGCATCAAGTCGAATTTATTTTCAGCTTTCAGCTGAATTATTAATGACATCGAAAGAATGGACTACTGCCATTGCAGGGATTGCTTTTAATTTAGGTGCTTTAATGTATAATTACATATTTTATAAACATAAACTCATTCCTAGCTGGTTATCAGGATTAGGATTAATAGCTGCAACTATGGCTCTATCAAATGCGTTTTTTGTGATGTTTGGATTTTATAAGAATTTTGACATATTCTCTATCATTATGAACCTTCCAACTATAATAGGTGAATTATCTCTTGCTTTTTGGTTGATCTTCAAAGGATTTAATCTTTCAAATATCCCTCAAGAGAAACTAATAAACTGAGGAATATGTAAATATTCAAATTTTACAGAAGTGATAAATATGAAACAAAATTAGACAATTCATATAATAGATAAATGATATAGTGTGCGTTAATATATTTGCATGCTGATCGATCAATCTATTGTTTCTGTAATTTGATGACATGAATTATGAACTTACATAGAAAATATTATTGAATTAATTTTTGAATTGTAAATTATATAATTCAAAGAATTCGCCTCTTTTACTGAGTAATTCTTCAAAACTGCCTTGTTCCTTTATCTTACCATCTGCGAGCACTATAATTCGATCAGCAATTTTCACAGTACTCAGTCTATGAGCAATCATAATAGTTGTTTTATTTTCCAAGATCTTATTGAGTGCCCTCTGAATAAGTAATTCAGTTTGTGGATCTATAGAACTAGTTGCTTCATCTAGGATAATGATTTCAGGATTATGTACTAATGTTCTTGCAAACGATAATAACTGTTTTTGACCAGATGATAATCTAGAACCCCTTTCACCAACAAGAGTGTCCAGACCATTTGGAAATTCCTTAACAAAATCTGCACCAATTATACTCAATATTTCATATAATTGTTCATCTGGTATTATTTTGCCCAGATTTAAATTATCACGAATTGAGTCTGAGTATAGAATGGGTTCCTGCAATACAACACCTATATGTTCCCTTAAGGATCTCAAAGACACATTCTGAATATTTTGACCATCAATCAGTATTGCACCTTTGTTTATATCATAAATTCGAGCAATTAATCTACTAATTGTTGATTTTCCAGCACCTGTATGTCCTACTATTGCTATTTTTTCACATGGATTAATGTTAAGTGTAAAATTATTCAAGACAAGGCTGTTTTCAGAATACCCGAAATCAACTTCTTTGAGTTCAATATTACCTCCTTTTAATACCAAATCTCTAGAATCATCCTTTTCATTTATTGAATTATGAATATCGTATAAGGAGATTATTCTACCAAAGGATGCAAATGAATTTTGTATTTGATTTGTTAAACTTGTGATTTGAACAATTGGATCTCTTAGATTACGTGAATAGATTATAAATAGAACCATAACTCCAACAGTAATTTCGTCATTTCCATTATTTCTGAGCATGATTCCAACAAGTAGAAGAGTTGCCATTATCAAATAGCTGAAAACCCCTGCTATTGGTTGAATAAACGCGGCATTCCGATTTGCCCTGAATGTCGTCCTAAATAGCTTATTATTGGTAATTTCGAACTCCTTTGTATTCTCAATTGATCTAACATATGCTGCATTTACCTTGGCTCCCAATATATTTTCAGTTATGATTGAACTTATTTCTCCAATTTGATCAGAAGATTCTTGTAATACCTCCCGAATATGTTTTTTATTCAACCACATTGCAAGATAAGAGAGAGGGATTGTCAAGAGAGTAACAAATGTTAAGATTATTGAGTTTTGAAGCATAATAATAATAATTCCAAATATTTGAAAGATAGATAAGATACTATATAATGCACTCCCACTCAGTAGATGTTGCATGTTCTCAATATCAGTTGTGATTCTAGAAATTGTATCTCCTGTTGAATGAGTATCAAAAAAAACTTGATCATGTTGATGAACCTTTTTAAGCACATCCAATCTTAGGTTGTAAATTGATGTCTCTCCAATTACTGCAAAATAGAGTTCAATACCATACTGAAATAGATTGTAAGAAATTTGTAATGAGAAATATATTAGAATATACCTGAGTAGTAAAGTTTGATTTGAATTTAGTAATCCATTATCAATGATTGTGGATAGAATTAAGGGGAGTAAAATTTGAATTGAGATCGAGAGTAAAATCAATATGAAAGTTAAAAATAGTTTAAATTTGGATTGAAGAAGGTACTTAGATAATCTTTGTAAAAGATATCTATCAGAATGTATTTTTGATTCCATATCAAATACCCTTCCTACCCAGTTCGATTCTTGATAAATCCATTAATCCATCTATTTGGGTTTCAAAAAGATCTCTGTATATTCCATTCGTTTTTATTAATGTTTCATGTCTTCCAATCTCAACGATTTCACCTTTTGCCAGAATTATTATTTTATCTGTATTTAATACAGTTGATAATCTTTGAGTGATGAAAATTACGGTTCTATCTTTTAGTAAAACCTCAAGTACTGATTGTATTTTATGTTCAGTCTTGATATCAACAGCAGATAGACTATCATCAAAAATTATTATTTTTGGATCAAGTAATAGTGCTCGTGCAATACTTAGTCTCTGACGTTGACCACCTGAGAGTGTAACACCCCTCTCACCAATAACAGTGTCATATTTCTCAGGTAATTCTTCTATGAATTGATGTATCTGTGATATTTTAGCCACTTCAATTATCTTTTCCATGCCTGCTTCAGGATTTCCAAATGCAATATTTTCCTTTATTGATTTGCTGAAAAGAAAAGTTTCTTGATCAATAAACCCTATCTTCCTCCTTAAAGAGGGTAGATCAAGCTCTGTAATATCAACTTCATCAATGAAAATGGATCCAGAATCAACATCATAGAATCGTGGTATCAAATTAATCAATGCACTTTTTCCACTACCACTTGCTCCCAATAGTGCAACCGTACTATTGGCTTCAATTTGGATGTTAATATTTTTGATGACTAATTTATTATTATATCCGAAACTCACATCAGCAAACTTGATCTCCCCTCGCATTGTATGATTGAATTTATTACCGTTTCCAGGATTTAGAACATGGGGTGGATGTTCCAAAATATTAGCCAATCTCTTTTCAGCTGCTTTGTATGAGGCCCTGAATACTACTATCTGTATAAGAAACATTATTGGATAAATTAAATACTGAATCATAAGTAAGGAGGTTACCAATTCACCTATTGTAATTTGATTATTAATTACCTTAATTCCACCAGTGAATAGAATTAAGGAGTAAATTACACTGAGAATTATTTTATCCTGAATACTGAGAATTGCTTGCTTTTTATTTTTCAAGATATTGGTTAATTTTAAATCATCCATCAGAAGTTTTAATTTTGACATATTGTGAGTTTCAGAATTGAATATTTTGGTCAGAATTGAATTATCTATACTCTCTGCGACACGGGCAGAAACCTTCCCGTATTTTTCTCTAGAGGATAGTTCAATCGGATTATACTTCTTTTCAAAAAATATAAGGCTAGAGATCAAAATTGGAAGAGAAGAGAGTGCAATGAAACCCAGTACAAAATCAATATAGAATAAAGGACCCAAAATAAAGACAAATAATCCGATCATTAATCCACCTTGGGCGGATAGTACGTAGAAAAAATTGTTAATATTAACTAAATCGCTGGTAGATTTTGCTACAATATCACCTGTGTTTTCTTCATCATAATATTTATGTGATTTTTCTTGTAGTGCCTTAAAAACGCTAGTTCTAATATTTTTGGAGGTTTTGGAATTAAATCTTGCACTAAATAATTGATAAAGTATTGATAAAATATATTCGAGAAGAATTATTAAAACAAAAATAAGAATTTGAGCCAGAATTACTTCATTGTTAAATGAATTACTTGCAATTGAGATATAAAGAGAATCTATTATTATTCCCAGATAAAATATTATTCCCATGAATGGAATACTACTCAGAAAACTGAATAGAATGGAGAAACTTAAATCAATTTTGTTTTCTACGAGATACTTATTAAAATTCAATCAAATTTCTCCTTGAATAGATATGAGGCAAATTAAACAGTATTGTTAATTTGTCATACATGTTTACAATATGTTTACATTATTTAATATTATTTAATTTCGTCATTTTTTTAAGACTATGATTTAATAGATATCTCACAATTAATGATTTTACAGTAAATTAGTCATTCAGATTATAATATTCGATATTGTCACAAAATTTAAATTTACTCAATAGTTGAAGCCTAGCAATGTTATAATGAGGGATAAGTACATTGTTACAAGCTTTAATAGCAATTACTTTTGACATAAAAGTATCCAGATCAACATCTGCATCAAATTTTAATTGTGTAATAGAATGAAAATAAAACCGATTCTCAATTTCAGTCAGATCATTTTTGTTTACTGTAAGCTCTCTCTGATCCTCAACAAGTATTTTGTTTAAATCATTTTTCAGTGAATTTGCTGCTGATTTGGAAAGATCTCCCGAATATGTAAGGACCCCATTCATCATTTTGGTTACAGCTTCCCCAAGATTCATTCCTAACGATTTAATCTCTGCTCTGAATCTTTCATAAACTTCTCCATTCACACCCCGGATTGTAATTATTTTTTCTTGCCTTTCTTCATCATCGAATTTTATACTCATAGACATTGAAAATGTAAAAGCATATATTAATGGATACTTTTATCAATGGAATGTTTAACAAATAGTAATCTGTAAACAGATCAAATTGTCAACTTGAAAAAGAAATGTCATAAAATATGTTCTCATTCTTGAACTCTCTTATAATCAACTTTCTTGCTTTCTGATAAGGGGAATTTATCGATGACTAACTAAACTCGATAGAGAAGAACTCCAAAATTAGGTCAATCAGTTCTCGATTGATAATTGATTCCTTTAACCATTAATAATACACCTATTATTACTTCAAATGGCAGAATTGGGAGGAATAAGATTATCGAGACATCATGGCCAAATATGATTAACACCTCACCAATAAAGGCTAAAATAACAGCTACCATACCAAATACCGATAATGGTGTTGGAACGTATTTTGATTTATAGAATAAATAGTAAAAAATTAATCCTCCAGCACAGTAAAACACCATTAACATGTTCATAGTAAATTGAGAAGACAAATAAAATAAATTACCTAGTGTAAGATAATGGGGTTCTGAAGCACCAGTATATTCTTGGCTAACAGTTAGTAGAGCAAATGTAGTTAATCCTCTTAACACTACACATACAGCCTCGGCAATCCATAAACCGAATGCCAAATTGGCAAGAATTTTACTTTGTGTTTTTAAAATAGTGAAGAGTAATAATGCTAAGGATACAATTCCAATGGCTTCAATTAACATTAGTAAGATAGCAAACTGCACAATTGTTGAATTTTTTGAAATATCTATCATAATTTCAGATATGTTATCTGGTTTGCCAGCGATATTTACCATACCTAATACAACACCAGTGAGGGCCGAGGCGAGAACAACAAATAGAAACATAAAACCTAACAATTTGGGTGCAAATGTTTCTGAAATGATTTCTTTGGTCATGTATTTTCGCAATTACTAAATTATTTAAATATATTTAGTATAGCAACCATCGTATAATGAAGTAAACAAACCATATAATGAGAAGATATTATTATTTATAAAAAATCCCTACTGGTACAAACAATTCCTGTTTAGTTAATGATCCATGTTGCCCATTCAGCCTTTCATCTCCCTCATCAAACTTGACTATCTCTGGTACATCATGTAAATATCCATCTTCCATTATCATTACATAATCGCCCATCCTTTGTTTAAACTCTAAATTACCACCTGCGAGTTCCATTGCGCATTCATTATCAATTACAAGACCCCTACCATCTGCAAGTTTCTCGAGTAGATCCTTTCCCTTCTCATCTCCATTGCTGTAGGCATGCAGTACTCTACCACTGGATGATAATGTCACTCCATTATCGCGATGGTGTTGCCAGCGATTCCAATCCATATATCGTGAGATATCCTGATCAATCTGACTCTGCCCATGATCTGCAGTCACGACAATGGCAGTACTCCCATCCTTTACCTTGGGATGTTCAAGTAGCTGATGGACAATATGTTCAACACCTCTAATTGATTTTTCATAGGCTTCAGATTCGGGTCCATAAATATGTCCATAATGATCTGAGTAGGGATAGTAAAATGCGATCAACCGATTTTTGTCAGGCTTATTTAATTCATGTACGATCTGTTTTGCCCCATCCTCAACCTCACCGTACAATGAGGGTTCAAAAGATGGATTGATCACATCCAATAATCCTGGTGATTTGACATAGTCGGAACTAATAAAAGATACTGGAAAATTCACCTCCAACAAATCATCTATTATTGGCTTACCGGCAACCAGTTGATCCATACTTAGGGTATCAGTGATCAGTTTTTCATTTTCACCATCGAGATATTTCAAACTCAGGGCGTTCCAGATCCCATCTATATGTTCATTGTAGATATTATACCCCAGCAGTCCATGCTTGGATGGAAATTTTCCATAAGTCAGGGAGGTCATGACCGTTGCAGTCATGGACGGAAAAACAGTACTGGCAACAAGTCCATCACTTAGCATATTATCTGCGAGTAACCCACCCATATCTCCCAGATGAGAGGCACCTACCGCATCAGCTGCAATAAATACAATATTATCATAGGATAATTCATCCAATCGTTTTCTGAGATCTAAAAATTCAACCTTATCTGCAAGAATTTTGTCCATGATTTTATCATCCATGGAATCTGCTAATCGGATTCCCCGTAGTAGTTCTGGTAGTAATCCAACAACTGATCGATCTAACATAGGCTTGAATAATTCATATTCATCTGACAGGATATCGGGTTTGATTCCAAGATCGTCAATTTCCATATTTCTAGAAAATTACTTATGCTATAAATATGGATCGGAGTTTAAATTCAAAAATATTTCAAAACTATTGTACTTATTTAACAGATAAAAATTCAGATATTCAATAATAATTCTTCATTTACTTCAAGTTCTGCCCAGTGATCAAGTGCATTGGGTTGGTTCAATCTGTTCTCAAGCCATGATGTTACCTTTTCTGGGTAATGTTTGGACAAGTTTTGAATAACTGCTGATCTTGCTCTATTTACTCTCTCATCATTATCAGGGAGCATCTCTTCAACAATTTCCATCGTCTTCTCATATATCTTAGTTGCTGGTTGGGTACTAAATATATAGAGTATTGATGCCTTGGCATAAGGGCTCTCCATTTCACTGATTTGTTCCTTAGCCCATTTGACGGTCAGATCAGGATAGTTCTTGATAAATTGACCAAAAGTGGATGTGGAAACTGAAGTTATAAATGAATCTGTTTCCTTGAAAAATGGATTTAGCATATTTAGAAAAGCAATATCAATAAAATCTACATTTCCATTGAAATTGATGATTTTCTCAGCTGTGGATAACGCCACTCTTCTCAAATGAATATCCTTTGCATTAATGAACTTAGCTAACAAATCTTTGAATGCTAGATAGTTTCTAATTAGACTATATTTGAAAATTTGAATTGCTACTTCTCTGACTTGCCAATCATCAGAGACAGAATGAGTTTGAATAAAATTCATTGTTGTCTCAATATCTCTCTCCCAAATTTTTGCTCTCTCAAATAATATCCCACTTAGAACCACGTGATTAACTTCTTTATTGTTCCAGATCTGCTTTCCAAACTTCATACAATAACCATGGGATGAATTGGCAAATATCTGTTTTAGCTGACTTGATGATTTGTAATTAAGATCCACACCCTTAACTGCTTCTAAAATATCCTCAATCGCCTCCTTGTCCACCAAATTTTGAAGCATCTTAAATTTTACTGGTTCCATCTTTGTTCTGCGTTTAACTGTTGTACTATCTTCCGAACTGATCTAGTCCACCCTAATTATAACATTAGTCAGTTGTTGTACTAAAAGCTATTGATTCTTATTAGTATATTAGTATATTTTTTATTCTTTTGAAATAGTAAAATATTGTATTTTCAGGGATATTTGTTGAACTCCAATAGAACTTATCCATAGAACATATACAATGTAGAACTATTACGCAATATATTAATTAAATTCTATTCAATCCAATTTATAAACTATACTTAAATAAATATCACCACATGATTTTTGTTTAAGGAAAGGAGGTATCAAAGATCGCAGAGGAAAATGGTGGCAAAACCCACCTCTATATTGGTGAGAGTACAGAAGAACAGGAACAAGGTTCATTCTCACACTTTGATGGCTTCAATAAGATACCGATCTCATGGTATCTGATGTTCTCACCAAAGGATTTAGTCTCAAGACACGAATCAGATCCAAATTCTGTCCGAACTTTTCAAGCAAATCAGATAAATTCAAAGGATCCTTTGGAAGAGCTATCAAAATACCTCGATGAACCAGTCCAGTTGATTACATCTCTAGATAAAGCAAAAGAGAGATTAAATAGATACAAAGAGGTTTTTGAGAAAATACCTTATATATGGTCTTATTTCAGAGTAGTTGATATTCTTAACCAGCAATTGGATGAATACATTGAGAAATTAGAGAATCTGGATTCTGTGGATAAAATGGACAGACTTCCACCTCACCCTGATGGTCCAAGATCTCAGGTTCAAATCAGTAGTGAGGAAGAAACAGATGGATCAGAGGGTTCAGGTGATTTAGATGAACTATTAACCTATTTTGATAATGATAGTAGCAGTTCAGAACCTGTTCAAGTGGATCCTGAACCTGTGAGTGGTGATGAAGATGGCATAATAGATGCTTTAAGTGTACTCGCAGGTTTCGGCTCATCAGAACCGGACAAAAAAGAACCCATATCTGGTGATATGTACGATGATCTATTATTATCAGAGTTAGAAATGATGTCTGAGATTGATCTTCAAGCAGGTGAGAGAGTTGAGGAAGAACTAAGATTGGAGGCAATAGAAGCTAGGCGATCCATAGTTATCCCAGTAACTGTTAATTTCGAGGATATAGCCATTAATTTATTTGGTCATCAAGTTAAATTCATTATTGATCGATTTGAAGATCTGTACCATCATGCTAGGAGAGAAGGAACATTGACCCGAGTAATGCAGGATATTACTCAAGAAATATTTACCAAATCGCAGTCAGGATGGCGAATCACTGGATTGCTCGCTGAGGATTTTGTTCAGGGAGACCCCTCCAAGTTAGCAAGTATTATGCTGGGAAGTCCAAGTCCAATGATAATACTTGAAGAAACATTTGATCTGGAGTACTTGACCAAGGAATCCTTACAATTAGGTGATGAACGATTGATGTACACTCTGTCCATGGTTCCCACTGAAGAGATACATCGTGCTATTGAGGTGGGTGAACT
>DAOUUM010000009.1 GCA_030668165.1 Candidatus Heimdallarchaeota archaeon | reverse complement strand
GATTCAAGAATCCAAGTGCCCCACCAAATCCATGGGATTGTACCTCTCCATCAACCTCAATATCAAAAGATAATGTACCCAGATGGCTTCCCTGAAATTCCTGCCATGCATTGATTCCATTTTTATTCAGTGAGATTGATAATTTCTCCTCAATTTCGGATAGATTGTGTGGTGCCCTTCTAAGTGCTTTCTCGAGGTAGTGCCTGTAATTAGATAGTTCGCTAGCCTCCAGAAAATGTGGTTTGGTTAGCAAAAGGGTACCAAGATCAACACTGAAAAATGCTAATTGTCTCCCAATCTCCATGGAGAAATTCTGGGAATTCTCATTTAATTTCTTGTTCTCTGGTAGACTTTGATTGGCCACATAGGTCAATCCGGAGAATTGTCCAACCTGTCTGCTTATCATACTGATATCCTCCAATTCCTTGATAATAGCTGATAATTCAACTGGTGTTACATCAGCTAGTTTATTCTGATATTTATTACTAAAATTCTTGACACGAGCCCTGACATCATTCATTGACTCATCTATTTTGGGATCATCAACGGAAGAAAACAATTGACCCAAATCCCATGCGATCTCTGCCATAAATGATATATTCTGATGTATATTATTAATCGTAGGTTATAGGGAGTGATGTATTGAATACGAAATCAAGCCAACGGCTGAATTTTTGCTTAAGCGGATATTGCTTATTTGTACAAGTTGTATACACCTATCCACAAATATAATAATAATTTACCGTTGTATAATTTGAAATGTCAATACCAGAAACGCGTGGTTATTTGCTAGGTGTCAATTCAAATAACCAGTTCGAGATACCACATAAATTGATGAATAAAATTATTGAGAATACAGGTGAGACAGGTCTGATGATTTGGCTACCCCATACCAAGACACTAAAAATTCTGTCTGTGAACTCTAAAACAGTGATCAAGGTTACTGCATGGTTTGAAAACATAACCCAGTCAATCTTTGATCTGGAACTCAATCCATTACTGGAAAATTACAAGGATGCGCTGATATATAGGACCGGAGTACAGTTCCCAGCAGATATAAATGAGAAACCATCGGTGGAGTATTACTTCACCCCATCCCAGGAAAAGAGAATTGAGAAGTTCGAAGAGGATATAGGTAAAATTGATGGGATTTCCACAGTTGAGAAGAAAATACTGGATAGGTATACAGGTGATTAATATGGATGAACTGCATGATGATCAGAAAAAAATATTGCTTGCCTTGTTAAATCCCTGGGAATTCTGGGCTTCAGATGATAATATGGGAATCCGTGGTGTTACCGTGGAACAGCTGGTGACAGGTACTGGTCTCAGCTCTGAAAAAGCACTACTATCCCTGGGCTGGCTGGAGGAGAGAGAATCAGTTGCCCATGATATGGGTGTTGAGAGAAAGGTGATTGATTACTTTGGTCATTCCAATGTAACCATGCCAGGTACTCAAAAATCGGTCAGATTATTCTATTTGACAGATAAGGGAAGGAAACAGGGACAGATACTGGAGGAATCCTCTTGAAAAAGGTAAGAGTTGGGGTTGTCGGTTATGGTGTGATTGGAAAAAGAGTTGCCGATGCTGTTCATGCCCAGCCAGATATGGAGCTGGTGGGAATCGCTGATATTATTTCAGATGCCAGGATGGAGATCGCCGTAAAACGTGGTTATGATATCTATTGCTGGGATCCTGCATTTAAAGATTCTTTTGAAAAAGCTGGTATCAAACTAGCTGGTTTAGATGCAGATTTTGTTAAATTGATTGATATTGTGGTGGATTGCACACCAAAGGGCTTACCTGCAAGAAATATGGCAAAATACAAGGGAATACCAATGATTACACAGGGTGGAGAATCTCATTCTGCCCATGATGCATCCTTCTCAACCTTTGCCAATTATGAAGAGGCAATGGGTAAGAACAAGGTAAGAGTTGTATCCTGTAATACCACTGGTCTGGCCAGAATCTTATCCTCACTGGATCGGGCCTATGGCATAGAAAGTGCTTTTGTATCACTTGTGAGACGTGCAGGTGATCCACTGAGAACCAACAGAGGTCCAATCAATGGAGTTGTTCCAGTACTCGGAGTCTCTCATCATGGACCTGATGTGACAACTGTTATGCCACAACTCAAGGGAAAGATCTACTCACTGGCAGTTGCTGCCAGTTTCACACTATCCCATGTGCATATGTTACAGGTTAAACTCAAAAATGTGCCTGCCAATGGCAAGGAGGATGTGATTGAGCTTTGGAATAAGACACCCCGAATTATCACCCGAAAGGGTAGAGAGGGATTGTTTGACACTGCCCAACTGGTTGAGTATTACCGTGATCTGGGTAGATTGCGATATGATAGACCCGAGAATTTTATCTGGGAGGAAACCATAGATATCAATGATGGTAATCTGTATTTCATCATGGACGTACACATGGAATCCATTCCAATCCCCGAAAATATTGATGCTATAAGAGCCATGCTTGAGATGGAACCTGATTACCTAAAATCCGCTTTTATCACTGATACCGCACTTGAGATGGCCAAAGAAGAGAGTTGTTATAATAATTAAATTCCTACAGTAAGAAATAACGGATAAATCAGCACCAAATACATCCCAATATGGTCAAAATCATCACCTAATCAAGTAGAGATAACTATATGGGTGCATCAATAAAACTTTAAAAAAGATACTAACACTCCCAATTATGGAAAAGAATAATTCCAAATTGAAATCTCTCCTGGTAAGAGATAATCATCCATTATGGTTATCTCTCTCATTACATCTACTTCCGGGTATTTTGTCCGTCTTGGTTTATATTCCGTTGGCTAAATATTTCTGGGAAATAAACCTCCCAACCATGTTTGCCTTGCTGATCGTAATGGTCATAGTTCTCATACCTTTTGAACTTGGATTAGTTCTGTATCTTAGTAAGGGAAAATCAGACAAATCCCAAAAATCAGGGGGTTGGATGAGATTTGTTTCTGTAATTAAGAATACTAAAAAGAATACCAGGAAGACTACTATAATACTCTCTCTTGTCGCATTATTTTGGATAGTATTCATTATGGGATTTGTGGATAAGGAGTTAGGAGTTTCCACTTGGATCTATGAAAATTGGTTCCAATGGCTTCCTGAATACTTTGACCTTGCAAGTTCATACAACAATCCGGAACAATATTCAACAGGAGTGCTGGTGTTGCTACTTGTCTTTACCCTAATCGTTGGGGCAATAATTGGTCCCTTTGTGGAAGAGATCTATTTCCGTGGGTATTTAATGCCACGTTTGGCAAAGAACACCTGGATGGCACCGCTTCTTGGTGCTGTATTTTTTGCATCATATCACTTGTGGACTCCATGGATGATGCCTATTCGTGTTTTGGGCCTGCTACCTATGTTAATCTTGGTCTGGATCAAGAAAGATGTAAGAATTGCAATTTATTCTCATATCGCATTAAATATTATGGGAGATGTGATATTGATTATTCCAGTATTTTTCTTTTGATATAAATTACATGTGATATCCGATTTCTGATGTCAGGTTAATATTACTCTTTAAGTACATTCCACTTCCCCTGGCAATCTCCTCATCATTAGAATCAAAAAGAACTGCCTCTCCAATCAATTGAGACCTGTTTTGATAATTAAGTTTTCCCTCGGCACGCATCACTCCCTCTTTGATTGATTGGGTGAGATAGATATTGAAACTGGTCGTTAATACAAATACATCAGGAACAATAGAATTCACAGCAAAGAACGCAGCATCATCAAGTGCCTTGAAATATACTGATCCATGTGTCGCTCCGGCAGCATGAAATAATTTTGGATTTATTGGTATGGTCACCACTGCTGATTTATCTGATATTGATATCTTAGCCTCATAGAACTGGTTCAATGGATGATTGTGATACATATTCTCCAGTTTTCTGTAATGTTCTTTCACAAATAAAATCTCAGGCTCATATTCTAAACAATTGCCTATCCTTATCATATACTTGCCTGATATACGATTTATTGGTTATAATAATCCGAGTACTGATTTTTGATCTTTCGAATCACACCTTTTCCACCTCTGGGTCTTAATTTTAGTATATATCTCAATGCAAGGTATCCAAGGTAGAGTAAGAATCCATATGAAGCAACATAAAATACCTCATCATAGTTGGAATAGATCCCGGTGGAAAAAATAAAAACTATGGAAACAATGTAAAATCTCAGACTCACCTTGTAGTTTCTTATTATTGCCCATAAGATCCCAACTAAGACCATAATTGTTCCTGCAGTGACATTCTCATAGTATCTTGGATCAAGGAAGAATATCAGTATTCCAGACCCAACTAGAAGGTACGGTGGAGTGAAGAACCTGATAATGGGTCTGAAATCTGCCTCGAGAGGATAGAACTTGGGAATATGGTCCCGCATAAATATCATTAATTCGGTAAATACAAACAGAGCTGCATAGGTAATTAATATAATCTGAAAACTAGCAAAGAAATAACTGAAATTTCTGTAATAGGGAAAACTGATATAAATTCTATACAAACGGTAGTACTGCATCCACGTAATAATGATACCAGAGATATAAAATCCTCTGTAACTGTATCTGATTAGTAACGAACGATTAATATTGACAATTAGTTTTCCATTGAGTCCTGTTATGAATTCATACATGGTGAAAACTGCCACACTGACAATAGTAAGAACAAAACTTGCATCCATGTATCTGTAGGTGTTATCGAAATATGAACCCAGATTGAAGGTAATTGCCATCAGGATAAAAATTAATGGGATTAAGGCTGCAATATTTCTGAGTGTTTTTGGGATGATAGCTTTCTTTTTCTTTGTCTTTACTGTTTTTGGACTCTGTTTCCTGTTTCGACGAACCAATCTACGTTGATTAGGGTCTGATCGGAATCTATCAACCTTCTTATCATGAACCTCTGGATTCATATCTGCAAGATATATCTTGATAAATTCATCTGGATCATCAAATTCCTCATTAATTATTTTTAGAACCTCATCATTGCCAAGTTTGGTGGTCTTACCCTGTCTCTGCAAAACCTCAATAATCATGGATTCCACATCTGAGACAATCAAATAAGCATTTTTTACCCCGGCTTGATTTAACTTGGTATTCAACTCATCAAGATATGCGAGTACTAATTCTGCTGCGTCTGCTGCAATAGGTATCTTACCTTCAATACTAGTTATTGTCATCTTTTAGTTCCTCCAGTGATGGATATCATTGTTACAAATTTCATTCATTGGCACCTCTTTCATCATAATATTCAGAGTACATCTTCTTTAATTTTTTGAATGTGCTCTTCTTGGCCCTTGGTTTATAAAATATTTTGAATATTAATAGGGCTATTATTCCTGCAATTGCGTAGGGGAATAGTTGGAATATGACATCATCATTTACTATTAATCCTGCATAAAAAATGGTGCTAGCTGAGATTGTATAAAATCTTGAACTGACCTTGTACCCTCTAAATGCTGCCCAAAGTATGCCTATGAGAGCTAAAAATGATCCCGTCATTAATAATCCATATGAATAATTCAGAACAATCATTAAAAAGAGTCCAATCACAACGAGGAGATAAGGTGGAGTGATCAATCTTATAATCGGTCTGAATTCTGGCTCAAGGGGGAAGAAATTAGGTAAATGATCCCTGATAAATATCAAAAATTCAAGGATCCCAAGTATCATAATATAAGCAATCAGAATTGATGTGAAATCTCTAATCAATTCAGGTAGATTAAGAAAATACTCAACTTGATTCCCATTATAATATTGATACCAACGATGTTCAAGTGAGCCGTATTGAAAATAGGTTAAAATCAAATTTGAAATATATAGACCTCTGAAGAAATTTCTGTGTGCTATCGAATGTTTAACATTAACTATTAATGAACCATTCAGTCCAATTATTAATTCAAAAATTATAAAATAAAATGCAGCTAAGATTGTAAGAGCAACACTTTCTATCATATAGGCAAATCTATTCTAAAATGATGAGGTTACATTCAATACTATGGCTATAAAAATGATTATAAGAGGAGCTAAGTACGCTATTAAACTTAATATAGTCATAAAATATGATTTATCAGTCTCTTGCGCAGTTTGAGATGCTGGTTTAGGTCGTCTTACCAGTCTGCGCTGGTTGGGATCTAATAGGAATCTATCCACCTTCTCCGCGAGGATCTCTGGATTCATATCAGCAAGATATATCTTGATAAATTCATCTGGATCATCGAATTCATCATTTAATATTTTTAGAACCTCTTCATTACCAAGTTTGGTTGTCTTTCCCTGTTTCTTCAGAGCCTCGATAATCATGGATTCTACATCTGCCACAATAAGATAAGAATTCTTAACTCCAGCTTGTACTAATTTTATACTCAACTCGTCGAGATAGGCTATTATTAATTCTGCTGCATCAGCTGCTATCGGAACTTTTCCTTCAATGTTCAATTTACTCATTCATCAATCCTCCTTAGTTTGAATCTTGTTAACTGCAACTCATCATCATAAACCTCAAAGAATTGCAAAATGTCCCCCATTTCCTCTATCATGGATTTCAGTACCCTCCATCCGTTGTCATTTATTTTTAGAATTTTCTTACCCCGTGCCCCCACCAGAACCATAGTGCTATCTATAATCTCACTTTTCTCTAATCGTTCAATTCTTGAGTAAATCGTGGGTAAGGGCGGATTAAACCATTCCCACCTGTCACTCAGAATTTTCCTGATGGAATAGGGTGAGATATCCTCCATTGAATCAAATGCCAGTAAATACAGTATCAAGAAGTCTAAAATAGAAGTAACTAACTTTTCCTTCATTTTCAGAACATAGCTATCGGTATCAGTCATCGTTTAATCATCTCCTTCTGTGGTGAATTTCTTCTGCACTAATGATGGGTTACCAAGTGCATCGAATTTATCGTATTCACCATCAAATTCCATGTCTGAAACGACCTGTCCATCAGACAAGGTCAACACTCTCATTCCTAATCTAAGCATTCCCACATCATGGGTAACCAGGATAAGAGTTGGTTTCCATCCGAGATCTGTAGTTCCCCTGTTGAGATCAAAAAGTAGATCAATAATTTTCGCACCGTTTTCAGAATCCAGATCTCCTGTAGGCTCATCTGCAATTATTACTGATGCCCGATTGGCCAGAGCTCTGGCAATGCCAACTCGTTGTCTCTCACCCCCAGATAATTCATTTGGGTAGTGAGTTACTCGATCTTCTAATCCAAGAATATTGAGTAGGTTCATACACCAATCTCTTCTCTCAACCTGGGATATGCCTGCAATAAGCAATGGTAACTCTGTGTTATCAAGCGCAGTCATGGAGTCCATCAGATGGAAATGCTGAAATATAATTCCTATCTCTTTTCGTCTCATGAGGGCCAGTTCATCCTCTGATAAATCAGAAAGATCCTTATCATTCCAGAGTATGTCTCCCTCAGTAGGCTGTTCTAAACCACCCAATAGTGAAAGAAATGTGGATTTCCCACTACCAGATTTACCCAAGATTGCTATGAATTCACCTTGATTAATTTTCAGGTCAATTCCCCTGATAGCATGAACTAGGGTTGTATCCTTTCCATAAGTTTTTTTGACATTCTTAAATTGAATATATGACATATTAATTCCTCCTATTCATGATCTACCGGCTCCAAGTAAACTCTTTTGCTCTCAAGATCCTCGACAAATCTCACATACTCTGTGATTTTGTATTTCTTACGTATCCTATTGGGAATCTTAACCTGACCAAATTGATTAACCACGCTGATCTCCTCTCGTTGGCTGCTACGCCAGTCCTTGATCTCCTTATCACGATCTATAGATCTTCTTAGACCAGCAATGGTTCCATCCAAGATATTGTATGATTGTCCGGTCATTCTCTCGAATCTCTGATCATGGGTGACCACAATAATTGTTGTACCCTGTTCTCGATTTAGTTCCTGGAGATAGGAAATTATCTCAATAGTGGTTTCACTATCCAATTCTCCGGTTGGCTCGTCAGCTAGCAATAATTTGGGATTATTGGCCAGTGCAACTGCCAAGGAGCATCTTTGAGCCTCTCCACCTGATAGTTGTCCCAGTTTATGGTCCATACGGGCTCCAAGACCAACAGAGGTCATTAATTCCTTGACTCGGGTTTCACGTTCTTCTCTTGCCGTACCAGCAACTTCCATGGAATATAGGATATTCTCACGTGCAGTCAGATGTGGTAATAAATTTCTCTCGGGTAATTGCCAGAGAAAGCCTGCAACATTTCTTCTGTAGTAATTCAGACCGGATTCGTCCAGAGAATGAACTGCAAGCTCATCAATGATTATTGTACCTGTGCTTGGTTTGGTCATACCACCCATTATATTGAGTAGAGTACTTTTACCCGCGCCAGATGGACCTATAATGCTCGATAGGGTACCTTTCTTGATTTTAAGATCAATCCCTCTCAGAGCTTGAAAATATATATCTGAAGCAGGATCCTTATAGTTCTTGGTCACCTGCTCTAATCTCATAAATCCATTATTGCTCATAATCTGACCTCCATTGTATTTTGATCTTTTAGATCCAAATTTAATTTAATTACATTACAAATTACCATAATCACTCAGCCCTCAAAATACTACCAGTTTGTTGCTTGGCTGTGTATTGCGCTGGTGCAGCAGCAGCAACAAGTGTCAATACAAACATTAGCAAGGTAAATATCGCTACGAAAACCCAGGGTGTTATAATCCTTAGAGGTGGTACGCCTTCGCCTCCACCCTGTCCAAATAATTCATACACGAATTGGAAGAATATATACACAATAGCATATCCAGCAATTCCTCCAACGAATATACCCATCGACAATATTACAATTACCTCTGCAACCAGAAGAATGAATATTTGATTCCGTATCATCCCAAGAGCCCTAAATACGCCTATTTCGCGTTTCCTCTCAGATAGGGAAATAAATGAGAAATAGGATACTGCCATAATTGAAGCAATAACAGTTATTATTGTCATTCCTTGTAAAGAAGACAATAATAGTTTAACAATTGGATCTTCCATTAAGTTATTAGTAGACTCATCAATCGAACGAATATGGATGGCAGAATTTGAAGAGAATAATTCCCTCAAAGATATAGCGAGTGCAGTAGCATTTGCACTATCCTTTACATTAACATAAGTACCAATTTCATAATCTTGTGTGTAATTTGACATAGTTTTAGCCATATCAAGAGTAATCAAACCATATCCACGCCATGCATAATAATTACCATTATCCTGCATATATGGCAATGATCTCACTAAATTTGGGAAATATTCGTAACTTGTAGTGACATTAAATTCGAATGATGTTGTACTACCCATTATATCTATTGATACGTAATCATCAATCTCAACTCCCATTGCCTGCATAGTCTGGGTTTGCATTCCGATCGACGAGTTAGAATCGACTTTATCTAATATTGAGCTTAATGATTTGTCATCATAATTATCCCTCCAGAATGCAGCGTCTCCAAAGGTTTCTGTATCCACACCTAATATAGTATATGTTTCTATCCGACTATTGGATCCTGTTTGAAAATATAATTTAACTACCTCAGAGTAAGCATCAATTTCTGGGATATCAAGGAAACCTAATTGGGTAGCATTGGATGAATCCAATCCTGAAATGTATATTTCGGAACCCATGGAATAGGCAGTATACTCTGCGTTCCAGTCAATAAAGGTAGTCGGGATTATCAGACTCACATAGCTGAGCATCATACCCAGTAATAGAAATGAAACCAATCTGGATGCTGAGAATTTGTTCTTCCTCATATTTCTGGTAGCTAGCGCAACCATACCACTGAAATTCTTCCACAAAATATCTGATATCTTTCCAATTATTGATGAGAAGTACCTGGCCGTTACAAGAGGAATTCCAATCAAAAATATAATCATGGTAATCGGACCAATAATTATTACAAGTATATTCTTCAGAAAAGCAAGCTCTCCTGAAATAAACTGAATGGAAATCCAGAAAATGATTGAGATACCAACTAATATTAGATCCAGATACATTCTCTGCCAGATGGGTTTTTTCTTCTCCTCTGTAACTTCACCCTCGTCAATGCTTATCGAGGAAAGAGAAGATATACTTGAAATATTGAGATTCAAAGAGAAAATAATACCAATAAAGGGTAGTCGCCAAAACCATGAAACTGGAATACTGATAGGAATTGCAGGATTATCAAATTGCAAAATTCCAGAGGCTTTAAGTGATAGAAGAGTCCAGGGTATTGATAATACCATACCTATGACAACAGCAATTATTGCAGCAATTAATGCCTCTGATAGCATCATTGCGTGGAGTTGATCCTTTGATGATCCCCTAACTTTAAGAATTGCGATTACACGTTGTTTTCTCTGTTCAACGAGTGTTAATGAGAAATATACCAAGAATAATGCAAGCGCTATTAGGGGGCCGGTAACCAAGAGAATTATCGTATTAATCCCCGCAGCCTCAAACATATAATTTTCAAGTGAACGGTATAGTGGACTGTAAGCTCTAATCCACAAACCATTTGATTGTTCAAAAGTGGAGGCAAAATCATGTGCATCATTTTCTAATCTACTCAATTTTGATATAAGTGTATTAATATTTGAAGAGGTAATTTCCGGTAGGTCAATATAGACAGAGGATGTAGCAGACACATCAAACCAAAACCAGTCTTCACTACCAGGTTCAATATCTGAAAGAATATCCCAAATATCAAACATTAGCTTATCAATAGCTGATTGATTTAGAAATAAGTGCTCACTAAATGGATAGAAATCGTAATTCATAATATTATTACGACTCTCCCAGTAATATTGGTAATCCTGATCTGTAGGTGAAAAATAAATAACATCGTGGAGGGTTATGGTATTGAATGAATCGTTTGTATTCAGCTTAAAAGCACTATCTGTTAAAATATCAATAGTTTCATTATTCATAAGTGATGATTCATTATATGCGTAATAATCTGAAACAGTAAGTATTGATCCAGAAGGATTGTATTCAATAGTTGAATCAAAAGATGGTAAGGAGGAGTATAAATTGAATATTTCCTCTGTATATTCAAGAACCTGTACCCGATATGTGGGTTGATACAATCCGTCAGGTAATCGTTCTTCAGGCTCACCGACAATAATCTCATTGATTAATTGCATAGTGGTTGTAGTGTAGTTAAGAGTCATCTCATTTTCTGCGATAATCTGATTAATATCTTTAAAATATTCAATCCAGTTGTCCAATATCTCAATATCGTTGAAACTATCTAGCCTGAATTCTAATGCCCTGTTGTTTTGATATTGTAAATACTCATCAAACATTTGATTCTGATAACTGGATGATACTAAAACTGCTTGGGAAGCGACGACAGCTGCCAGTACCAGTCCAACAACAGTAGCAATCACATAAATTTTATTCATGTTTATATACTTGAGGGATACTTTGAATAAATCTGAGTTAATGGATTTAGATTTGCTTGGTCCCATTTTGCGGTAGGCTTTAATGAATTTAACCAAGACTAAGATAAGTAAAATCCCACCGAATAGTCCTACTGCGTAAAGAATAAACTCTAAGTCGATAAATAAGTATAATAGAAATAGATTTGCTGTTAATAAGAACAATATCTTAAAATAAGATCTCCCCGATTTTTTTGTTTCTGCACGATAAATATTTGCCATCTGATTACATATTTCAAAAGTATTATCAAGTATATAATATTATATTTTTTTTAATATATTGATGAATATAATATAATAATTAATTTATCAATATTATTGTATTGATCAAAACCGCACTACACGGGCTGATTGTCAGAATAATCGTTGAAATAACTAATTTACTACGGCTTTGCCACCACTAAATTTGATATATAGCAAGAAAATAATTGAGATAGAAGCTATTATTTTGAATACAGGTGATGATATAATATCATCAAAAACTGATCCTGATGCAAATTGTGGATAGCCATCGCTTTCGGTGACGGATGTCGCCTCCTCTGGTGGGGGTATTGTTACCCTGCCATCGTCTCGAACATTTATTGTAATTTCTATGATGGTCACCTCGAAATAGAGGTTCTTTCCTGCCAGATCACCAGTAGAATAGCCCTTATCCGGTGGAACCACAAAAGATTTTGTATCCCACACTTTCATCCCCAAAAGGCCCTCATAGAATCCTTGAATGACATTATTCGGACTGACAACTGTCTTGAAACTATCACTGCTATCCTTTACACTTCCATCAACTGTTAATACGTAGGTCATCAAAACTTCGTCGTTGGTCTCAATACCAGATTCATGGGTGTATGCTGATGTGCTTCCCATTGATATCATGACAAGCAAAGACACTATTAAGGCATATTTCATTAATATCTGACTGATCACGACTATTATTATATTTTGCCTTGTGGTTATAGATCAATCAATTGTCCAACAAGATTGGCTTTCCTTGTTGGACGCTTGCAATAATTTATTATCTGATCTTGTGAATCTCAAACTATGACTGATCAGCCCATCGATGAAAGGATACCAGACCATAACACAAGGATTAGACAATCAGATAGAATTGGTGAAAAAATGTATGGTAAGAATTGGGATGCGATAGTGGAAAACTTAGATGATCTTGATCCAACATTTGCCGCATTCGTCAGAGAGATACCCTATGGTTCAGTTTATCCCAGGGATGGTTTGCGCATGGAATACCGGGAAATTGCAGCTGTTAGTATTCTGACCATTCAAGGTCTCAAACCACAACTCAAATCACATTTACTTTCTGCCCTTAGAGTTGGAGTGACAGAAGAAGAATTACGTGAGTTGTTCTTGCACCTGGCAATGTATATAGGATATCCTCCAGCATTATCAGGTTTGAAGGTTTTAAAAGAAGTAATTGATGAGAAAAACAATAAATGATTAATTGAAAATCCAGCTCAATTCCAATTTTTTGAATTATTTAGAAGTTATCTCTGATTTGGAGGTGAAGGGATATATTCATAATAGTTTTGAATGGTTGGAATTTTTCTGATTCAAGTCTCAAATAACTGAATAGCTCGGACTAAATTTTAATTAGGAGTTAATTTTATGATATTATGGGTAATGATATCGACAAATGGAGGGAGGCGATAGCAATCAACCCTAATGATGAAATAGCATGGAATAACCTAGGTAACCATCTTATTAAGCTCGATCGTTTATTTGAAGCTGAGAAAGCGTACTTGAAAGTGATTAAAATCAATCCTAGGAGTGATTATGCCTGGAATAATCTAGGTATTTTATTGCATTTACTCAAACGTTTTAATGAGGCTGAGAAAGCATTTACTAAAGCATTGGAAATTGACCATTTATACGATTCTGCTTGGAACAACCTAGGTGCCCTTCTAAAAGACCTCAAGAGGTATGAAAAGGCGGAGGAAGCTTTCCGTGAGGCAATAGGGATCAATCCAGAGAATGAGAAAGCATGGGTTAATATGGGTTTACTCCAGGAAGATATCAATAAACCTAATGAGGCACAAAAGGCATTTAGAAGGGTAGTAGAGATTAATCCGGGGAACGAATCAGCATGGAATTACTTGGGTATTTTACTAGAGGATCTCGAACTGCATGATGAGGCAGAGGAGGCATTCAAGAGGGTTAAGGAGCTAAATCCTGAGAACACTACTGCACTTACCTATTTGGATGATTTAAAGAAATTGAAAGAGGAGAAAGATGCAAAATTATCAATCGCCATACTCAAAACTCTACAGCAGGTGAGACAAAATATTTCCTTTCAATTATCTAGGCTTGCCCAACTGGTTGATTCAACTATAGAACAGACTGAGAGCAAGGTTATTGAGATTCTATCCCTCCACCCTGAACTTGGTGAATATTTACCCCTAGAACAAGTTTTTATCAAGCATGCTGAGATTTCAGAATCAACAATCTCAAAATTCTCCAGGCCTACAGACACTCTACAAAAATGCCCCAAATGTGGTAGTAGACAATCTGTACTAATACGACATTGCACACAGTGTAAAATTGAATTATCATCCTGTCAGATTTGCAAACGTGGATTTGCAGAAAATGAAATTACCGTAACATGTTCACATTGTAATAATAAATTTCATAAAAATCATCTACTTGAATACATCAAAATAAAGGGTGAATGCCCTGTATGCAAAGAAAAACTGGGTTCAGATGAATACTAAACTAATTATTTGGAAGTTATCTCTGATTTGGAAGTAAATGAAGCCTGGTACGTTTTTGTGTAGTTATTCATCTTTATTGTGAGGTTTGACAATCTGAAAGTTTTATGTAGTTTGAAACGATTGATCAATTTACAGTGATTTCCCCAGAATACAACATCGATTGTTCCTGTACTATCTTTTATTGTTATTTTACCCATACTAAAACTTCTCGGACCTTTTTGAAAATCTTTGATAGGATAGTTATTGATCACCTCACCAGTTATTGTTGCAGTTTTGAATTCTCCCGAGATTTTACCAATAAGAATCTCTTTAGATGGTAATACAATATCTTTGGATTCAAATCTGTTGATGCTTATGAACTGGGTAATTTTCTGTAATTTGCTGAATTTATCCGCATTGAGAACTAATTTACCAGCTTTATCCAGTCGGGTATTGGCTTTCTCAATAAATATAACATCACCTGTCTGGATTTTTAAATCATCAAGTTCCCTTGGTAGATGATCCCACAGTAACAAATCAATGGAGGATGATTTAGGATGAATTATTTTCAGATTACACAGTACCATATCTCTGCTCTGATATTTATAGGTTTTAATCTCGTCTAGTTTTATTATCATTCCAATCAGATTCAGATTCTTTTCCTGACTAGAGAAATCTTTTACATATTTTAATCTGTTAAAATTGAAGAATTTGGGATCTGAAATCCTTCTATCATTTTTGTAATCAAGTAATAATTTGGCCAGTAACTGTGGTTTTAGTATATCTATGACATAAGCAAGATCATCGATGTTTGGTTCAATTATACCAAGTAAATCGTCGGTTATATCACTCAATTGCTGCATGAATATATATTGTATTTTCAGAATATAAAGGTATTAGACACTTAATTAGAAGTGAATGTTATGGAGCGGATTTAATTAATTCAACACAATTGTCAACGTTAATTAGAAATTCATCACTGAGATATATGAAATCCTTTGTATTATCAGTAACCAAAAGTAATCCGGATCTTGTTGCGATTGCTCCTATACTACAATCTCTAAAAAAATATGCAGGTCACTTTGAATGTTTAACAAAGGCCAATGCATAGGATGCAGCCAGACGTGCATCATCTTGAATAAATGGTATTACTGAGATTGAAAGCTCTCTTGCAATAGTATTCCAGATCTCCGGTTTTCCTTTAAGAAGCGCATAGAAATACTGCTCTAATTCCACAATACTGGGTATAGAGATATCAATTTTATTTTCAATCAATAATTTCAGAAAGGCTTTGTTTCTAAAAACATTCGAATCTAGTAATAATTTCAATTTCTAAGCTTCTTAGCAAAACTCAATCGTGATTGTTCAATCAGTGTATCAATACCCATTTGCATCTCCTCAAATTCCTCAAGAACTGCATCAATATCTCTCTCATCAAATATTCTCTCCTCAGTTTCAACTGATTGTGCTATTAGTCTTGTAACTACATCATCCATGGATTCACCTAACATCTTAATTTGGTTCATTTTTCTCCAATTTTCTTCAGAAATATGGATAGTTGTCATCTGATCATATTATCAAATGATAAAACATTAATTTTTCTAAATCAGTGGTGATCTAATGCACATTTATTGTATATATTGTGTAATCCTCATTTCACCCATCAAGTTTGGCATTATGTTTCAAAACAGATGGAATATGGTCAAATAGCAAAGATTTCGATGTACAAGATAAAATTAAAAGATTTACGACTTCTGAATTATTCAAGTTATTGGAATAAGTTATTGGATTAATAGAAAAGTTGTGAATAACCTATTCCTAGTTATATTACCGCGAATTTTCCTAAAAATATCTTGATCACCATGTTATTTCAGTTTCCATTTCCAAATATCATATTCATTGAATTCAATGATATCTATAAAAAAAATTATTAAAATTATTACATTATTAGCTTTCTCAATAAGAGGGATTAATAATAATTAGGTTAATAATATATTGTGTCATCATTGCTAGATGGAATGATTACTGATCTGGAAATAAAAGGAATAATATACTCGGGTCATCTAGCAAGGAGACTATTTGAACGCAATATCAAAAAAGATATAATTAAATGGCTTATTCTTAACGGAAAAGCAATAGAAGAATATAAAGATGATTACCCATGTCCAAGTCTTCTATTATTTGGTGAATATAATGAAATTGCATATCATCTAGTTATTGCAAATTGTGAAAAGTCATTAGTTGCGATCACTATCTATACTCCAGATCCAAACGTCTGGGAAGATAACAGGAGAAGAATAAAATGACAGAAGTATGCATGTATTGTAAGGGAAAATTACAAAAAGGATTGCATGAATTTATTGCAAAAGTTGAGGATCAGATAGTAGTTATAAAGGATTTGCCTGCATTGATATGTACTCAATGTGGTGAGGCATATTATGATGATGAAGTAATGGATAAACTTGACAAAGTTAGAGAAAAGATAAATTCAGGTAATTTTATTGCTCACCCAATGGCTGCAGGTGAATTAAAAATTTCAGATATTAATTAATTTGTTCTTTTTGCAGAGATCAGATGAACTGAAGAATCCTCTTCTATACCGCGATCCATGCTAATTTTTGGAGAGATTTAATAGATTGAATTCTATGAAGTAGTCGGTTTCTTTTTGCTCTTTAAGAACAGATCCAGAACAACAAGTGCACCAGATAGAATTAGAATATACAATCCCAAATCTGTATTGATATCAAAAAAGAACAGGATTGCACCAATAAGTCCCACAGTAACAGATATCAACCATAAATTATCCAATATTATATTTTTCACAGAAAAGCCTATTTTGTTAATTTATAAATATATAGCGAATTTGGTGTTATTTTGGGGATCTAAATGAAATTAACAGCACGTAACTGAAAAGAAGGAGGTGAGATACACATTACTAGCCAAGATTTTTAAATTATACACCTTAATCTAACATATGAAGATTTTTGATAATCTGATAGAATCTCATAAGAAAGGTAGAAATCATCTGATGGGATTACTCGAGGAGTTGAGTGAGGATCAATGGGAGGATAGTGTGGGTGGAAACTGGTCAATTCAGAGAGCTGCTGTTCACATTGTGAATGCTGAGATCTACTGGATGGGAGAGGTGGACAAGAAAGAACGTATGTACCTGGCCAAGGAAACCACACTGGATGAGTTCAGAGAGAGACAGGAGGATATAGCAACTGAATTCAGACAGAAATTGCTGGAATCAGATGATAAATGGTTAGATGGACCGGAATACACTATGCGCTTTGTATTTGTGAGAAATATCCAGCACAATATCTATCACTGTGGTATGATATCTGCTCTCAGACATATAGTCAAAGCCACCCGATTGCAATCTATGTTGGATTCATGGGTAGATATGGTGGATACAGTTTACAGTTCGCAGTTCAGAAATGGTGATTATTAATGAAAATTCAAGATGAATCACTTTATCTCTTCAGACAGAAACACTTCGCACAGCTTGCCACTGTGAATCCCGATGGGAGCCCCCAGGTAACACCAGTCTGGATTGACTATGATGAGGACAAAGAACTTATCATTGTCAACACTGCAAAGGGGAGAAAGAAGGCAAGAAATCTTATGATTGGATCCAAAGTGGCTCTGAGCATCTCTGATGTTAATGATCCCTACAGATATATCAGTATTCAGGGAGATGTTGAGGAGGTAACGGAGGAGAATGCACTTGATCACATAATAAAACTGGCCTATCGTTATTTTGACCGGGATTTCGAGAGAGCTGAGGGAGAGATCAGGATCAAGATTTTTATCAGAGCTAAGCACATCTATTCCAGTTAGAACCATTTATTAATTCATCAATCAGATACAATATTAGCAGTATGACATACACTAAATTAGCATATTTCTCATTCTATCCCTCAGCAAGTTTATATAAAATTTAATTTTTAGACTTTTAATTATGAGAAAATTTTTTCTTTTATTTTTAATAGTATTGCTTTTTAGCATGGGTAATTCCCCAGTAATGGCTGAAACCGCAGTACTGACTGATACACCCGATTGGAACTGGTCCGAGACAACTTTGATTTCGACAGAGAGTACAGATGTCTCATTTGACCAAGATACCGCATTTGATAGTGAAAACAGTATGCATGTCGTCTGGTCAGACACAACAGACCTTTTGGATGAGAATGAAACCTATACAGATATATTTTATAAAAAATGGGACGGTAATACATGGAGCACAACCATAGTGATATCCACCAACAGTACCTATGATTCTGCGTCTCCCACTATTGTAATAGACAAATCTGATAATATCCATATTGCATGGCAACAATTTTTTAGTGGATTTGGTTATTCCATTTACTATAAATATTTTGATGGAACCTGGAGTACCAGTGAGCTAATTTCGACAGAGAGCAATTTTTATTCAGAAAATCCAGATTTAGCATGTGATAGTAATGGAACCCTGCACTTTATTTGGCAAGATGAACCATATCCATTTACGGATATTCTTGGGGCTGGAGCTGACACAGATTTATTCTACAAGACATATAATGGTACATGGAGCAACACATCGGTCATAACCACCGATAGCGCGGTTGATTCAGAGGTTCCATCAATTGCATTTGATTCTGAAGAAAATTTACATGTTGTGTATACTGAACAATGGGAATTATTTTACATCAAACTGGATAGTGGAGTCTGGACCACTGCTGAGGATATCTCCCTAAGTGTTGGAGAAATTTCATTAAGTCCAGAATTAGCTATTGATTCTGAAGATAATATCCATGTTGTATGGCATCTACTCGCAAATTCTAATACCATTAATAATATACTCTACAGGAAATATTCAGCTGAATATGAGGTTTGGGTTACTGCAGAGACAATCTCGGATACTACAAAATCTTCTTCCCCATCGATAGCTATTGACAGAGCAGATAATATACATATAGTATGGAAGGATGCTGATTCTTTTGCTGGTCCTGATATATTTTATAGATATTATGATGCAAGACCATGGATCACATCATGGGGCACCACAACAACAGTGTCCACAGAGAGTTTTGAAGAATCAAGAAGTCCAACCATAGATATAGATAATAATGGTTTTATTCATGTATTATGGCATGACATCAATGCTGATTCTAGTCATGCAGGTTTATTATACAGGGGATATTCCTGGAACCCTGATACACCAACACTGACTGTAACACCGGAAACAAGTGATGGATCAGTATTTCTGGATTGGAATGATCTTAATGCCACATTCCGTATCTACCGTGATGATTCTCCCATTCTAAGCATTGATGGATTGACAGCTATTGCGGAGGTATCAGAGACATATTATGAGGATACACTCTCTGAACCTGGAACACATTACTATGCAATCTCTGCATTCAATTTCAACAAAAATATTATCTCAAACACAGTTGGTGTCTATATAGAAATTGCCATTAATAATACTGAGACAGAAACAGTACATAATACTGTATTAGAGACAGTAACTGTTCAGAATGATAGTGTCGCAGAGAGTGGTTTCCTTGATTTTCCCGTATTACCTCTCTTCTTTGGTTCTATGGTCATGATTACTATAATAATACGCAGAAAACAAAAGTAGCATTTCAATTATTGAAGTTGTTAATTAGAATTGAGAATAAACATATTTTGAACACCAATTTGGAAGTTATTGAAAATAATGATATTAGACCTAGGTCAAACAATATTGTTTTACTCTAAAATTAAATCATGCATTTATGGTAATAAATCCCACTGCCAGAAAGATCAATCTCAAAATCACTCCAGAAAGTGCTAAGAAGCATCCCATGCTATTTGTATTTGATCTGGTTTTCCAAAGAAAAATGTTATTTCTCTTTGTGGTAATGGGAGTCATAATACATCAATCATTAAGATTTGTTCAGGCACCTCTGATTGGGGATCTGGTTGAATTTGGGATTCAGAAAAATAGTATCGACCAGATCAAGCATTACACGATTCTAATACTGATAATTGCACTCATCGCTGCCTTTTTTGATACAGTGATGAGCTGGGGAAATGAGATTATTGCCAATGATGTAGAATATCATACAAGATCTATTTATTTTGATTCTGTTCAGCACAAGAGCCAATCATTTCATGATGAGGCCAAGGTTGGTGAGATGCTCGCTATCACTCAAAATGATATGAGAAGTCTATATTCAGCCATGGCTCCAGGAATTAGAATAATGGGAGAATCTTTTATCTCACTGCTCACGATCACTGTAATTTTGTATCTGGAATCAGTGTGGTTGGGTTTGATATATACTATCATGTTACCTTTTTGGTTTCTTGCCCTCAAACTCTATACAAAAAGATTGACCCCAGTTGCAATAAGACAACAAAATGATTTCAGATAACTTTCTACTGAGGTCCAGGAGAACTTGGGTGCATCAGAAGTTATCAGAGCTTTCTCACAGGAGATGAAAGAACTAAATAAATTTAAAAAATTCAATGAAAGATACACCAAAACTTGGGAGGATAGAGGCAGGGTAACTGCTCTTTATTTTCCAATGCTGGCCACTTATTTTACTGGTGGGATATTATTTATATCTGGAGCATATCTGGCAACACATCCCACAATTGTTTTGGGTAGTTTGACAATCACTCAAGATTTTGGACTGGGAGGGATGGTTACCTTGATTGTACTTATTATACAATTAAGAGGTCCTTCTCTGCAGATTAATTTTGT
>DAOUUM010000095.1 GCA_030668165.1 Candidatus Heimdallarchaeota archaeon | reverse complement strand
GATCCTTGATCTCATCTTTCTCGATGATGGGCCACAGATCGGGTAGTAAACCACTTCCAGAATCGGCACTGAGTCCGTTAAGGATGTCAGTGTTACTTAGCAAATAATCAACAAACTCTTGCTCCGAATTACCCAACACTTCAGGCCATTCCTCAAAGAATTTTGGAGGATTGTATGATTTTGACAGGATAACAGAATCTACCAGATTTGACATGATACTGTTTCTGTGATCTGGAGATATAACCGTCTCATTTTTCAATAATATTTTTAGAGAATTGGCATAGTTGTTGCTCTTATTCTGTTTATCATAAAATTTCAGCATATGATTTACTCGGTCAATTATTGGGATTTTACGGTAAACAATTTTGTTTTCCAGAGACATGCTCATGATTGAGGGAATTATACCAAAAACAAATAACACAATTCCAAAAGTTCTGAGGGACGGAACAAAGAAGAGGAATACACCTGTTAGCAGTGAAATAAGACTAAAACTAGACAGACTGGTTATCAATTTATTAAACTCGAAAAATTGAACGCATAATCTACAATATTCATCTGTTTTCATATAATGTGCAGGAGTGTTCAAATTGCAGTATTTGCATTCCTTTATCATCGATTGATCACCGCTATAATGTGAGATCTTAGCCGTCATATGTTTCCTCTAAAAATCTCATATATTAATTCTTACTTCTAATTAACAGTTGATTTTGCAATTTATATGGTGAGTTCTTCTTCTCCGGCTCCTTGTTGAAGTGCATAGTGAAAAATCAATCCAATCCCTCGAGTTGTGAGCAGAGTAGCGTATGCTATGAGTGGAAATCCAATAAGAATTCCAATGAATAATACTGTGCCAGGTACAACATTTGGATGTTCAAGATAATAAGCTGCACTATTTTCTGGCCATGAAACCATTACTATACTGATTAAAATAAACAGTATGATTCCGAATAGGCCTGCGAACATATCGTTAATTACTTTCTTATCGTTTTCTTCGCTCATGTCTAAACCACAGTAAAATTCGAAATAGAAAAGTATTTTTACAGATTCCCTTGAGAATTATCCTTTTGCCTCATTAATTGCTCAAATGATTCTAATAAAATCATATTTTTCTCCAATTAATCAGATTAAAAGCAATGGATTAAACTAATAGTTGGTTATCCTTGAATACAAGGTATTGAATATGACTAATGAAATATCAAAGGTTAGAGCTCGGGAAGTCTTGGATTCAAGAGGAAATCCAACAGTAGAGGTCGAAATATATTCAGGAAATCAATTTGGTAGATTTATAGTGCCCTCAGGCGCATCCACAGGTCAATTTGAAGCGGTTGAACTCAGAGATGGCGGAAATCGATTTCATGGCAAAGGTGTGCTACAGGCGGTGAAGAATGTGAATGAGATTCTCGGTCCAAAAGTACTTGGTCGAGATATCTTCGACCAGGAAGGTCTTGATAAATTCATGATTGAGCTGGATGGAACACCCAACAAGGCAAAATACGGTGCAAATGCGATACTTGGAATCTCCATTGCCAATATGCGTTTAGCTGCAAAGAACAAGGGATTATGGGATTTTGAATACATAGGTGATAGTAAGAGACTACCATGTCCCATGCTAAATGTGATAAATGGTGGGAGCCATGCTGGTGGGGACCTGGCCATCCAGGAATTCATGCTCATGCCCATAGGTTTTGATTCATTTAAAGATGGTCTGAGAGCAAGTGTTGAGGTGTATCATCAGCTCAAAAAACAGCTGAAGAAGAAGTACGGTTCATCAGCAATCAATCTTGGTGATGAAGGTGGTTTTGCACCCCCTATTGATACCGCAAGGGATGCGATTGATATACTAATCGCTTCCATCAAGGACATGGGATACAAGCCAGAGGAACAGTTTTACCTGGGTATTGATGCAGCAGCATCCGAATTCTTGCATGATGGTAAATATCATATCGATGGTAAGATACTTGCCAGGGATGATTTCATCAACTATTACTACGAACTGGTTGAGGATTACCCCATTTTATTATCTCTGGAGGATCCATTTGATGAGAATGATTTTGAGGCATTTGGAGATCTGGTCACAAAATATGGATCAACACGTGCAATCGTTGCAGATGATTTAACGGTGACCAATGTAGAGCGAATTAATACCGCAATTGATAAGGGCGCAATGAACTATCTATTGCTCAAGGTAAACCAGATTGGATCATTCACCGAGGCAAAAGAGGCATTTGATCTCACCAAATCAAAGGACTGGGGTGTGGTAATCTCTCATAGATCAGGTGAGACAGAGGATACATTCATCGCAGATCTGTCAGTGGGAATGGGAGCTGAGAGAATAAAAACAGGTGCACCTGCAAGATCAGAGAGAGTTGCCAAATACAATCAGTTACTGAGAATTGAGGAATATCTTGGTGATGAGGCCCAGTATTACAATAAAATATAGTAATAACAATTTACTGTTAAAAAAATAAAATAATGAAAGTATCATTTACACACAATCGAAACATTTAGTTTTTATTGATTTGGTGATGAAGAATCTAAGTGGTATTGTGACAGAAAATTCTGAAGACAAACTCAACCCCATTACTTTCAAGCTCCCACAGGGGATGTTAGATATTATCGAAAAACTGGTAAAAAATGGTGTCTATACAAACAGGGCTGAGCTAATCCGGGAGGCAATTCAGGATCTTATCACCTGGGGACCAGAAGTAAAACACCTTCAGGAAGAAAATAATTAATCCAATCTAAAATCATTTAACAAGTTAGTTGTAGTATCAGAGAGCATGGTCAATTTTTGTGCCTGATCGGTTATCTCCTGCAGACTTGCAGATTGTTCCTCAGCAGCGGCAGCGGCCTCCTGTGATGATGCAGCAGTATTCTCTGCAACGCCTGCGATCTTGTCGACAGCGTCAACAATACTATTTACAGAATCTCCCATTCTTAATGAGATTCGTTTTACAATCTGATTAATTGAATTTGCAGCAGATTTTGATTCGACTGATAACTGTCTCACATGATCTGCAACGACTGTGAAACCAATTCCCTGCTCACCAGCTTTTGAAGCCTCGATAGCGGCATTGAGCGAGACAAGATTGGTTTGTTCTGACAGATCTAGTGTGATTTTTGAGGTCTGATTAATCTCTCTAATAGATTCCTCTGTCACAGACATCATCTCACTAAGGATTCTTGATACCAGTTCAAGCCTTCTGACCTGATCAATTGCACCCTCTGCAATTGTCTGAACAGTTGCGGTCACCTCTTCTGTTGTTGCAGCTACCTCCTCTGAACTGGCAGCAAGGGTTTCTGCAGCGGTGTTCAGGTCAGTGTTGGAATTCTTGACACTGATAAGCATACCTCTTAGTTTCTTGGATAGATCATTTGAGGAATAGATGAGTGATCGAGTTTCCCCGATCCCTCTTACACTGGTTCCAGCTTCAAGTGTAAAATTGCCCTGAGACTGGTCTTTTGCCTTTTTGGTTACATATTTCAGGGGTTGAAGTATCATACGACTAATTCCCAGGATAGGTATAATTGATGATACCAGAATAGTACCTATCAGGATCATTACAGAATTGTTTAAGGTTCCATCCCCATAATTTTGGATCAGTATCAATCCACCCAGGGTTGTGATGGCTACAAATGTCATTACTATGAATACGTAGATAATAATTCTACCTCTGAGTAAAATTGATAAAACTAGTAATATCCCTATGAAGATAAATAAATACAATATCAAGCTGGTAAAATCTGCACCTAAATTAAAGAAATCTGCCATCTAACTACTGCTTAGATTGTTTATTATTATTCCTTTCGGGGAAAACCCTATCAAATATTAATAAAATCTTGATATAAATATCAGTCAGCTAATTTTGTTTTAAATTTCTCAAATAATCTGATCTCATTACATATCCTACTGAATATCTCATGAATGTTTAGGGTATCCTTTGCCGAGGTTTCAAAATAACGAACCCTGAATTTTGGCATGGTGAATCTTGAAAAATTAAGAGCAACTTTCTCACCCTCCTTTCTGGTTACCTTTCGTTTCTTCTCATCGGCTTTGTTTCCGACAATTATGAATGGTTTCAGTTCCTTAACACTGCGTAGGAACTCCCGAGCCCAGTAATCTAGACGCATGAATGTTTCTCTCCTTGTCAGATCGAAGACAATAATGGCTCCAGACACATTACGGTAGAAGTTCTTTCTCACACCCTCATAAAAATCCTGACCGCCCAGATCAATTATGGTTAATGCATACTCCCTCTCGTCGAAGATCGCTTTTTTCTTGTCCATAGTGGCTCCGATTGTTGTGAGGTGCGTTGGAATAAAATTCTTACCCATGAAATTTCTTCTTATTGAGGATCTACCCACTGCAGAGTCACCAATGAGTAATAAACTCATGGTAAACATATCATCCTGTTTGAATTCTGAAAAATCTAATTCAACTGCAGGTGGTTCCTCCTCGGCATAAACACTCATATCACTGGAATGGGTTTTTTCAACAATCTCTTCCAATTCCTCTGAGATGTCGTTCTTGTACTCATCGTGATAGGATGGGGTGTCAAGTATTATATCTTCAAGAATGTCTTCTTCTTCTTTTTTGGGATCTTCACCTTCAATAGTGATCCCAAAAAAGTTTTCAAAGGTGTCTTGGGAGAGGAATGCACCAGATGGTGGTGCCTCTTCGACCTCCTCAGTTGAATCTTCAACTTCCACGGGGGGAGGATTAAACTTTGCATCTATCCTCTCCAATTCCTCTTGATAATAAGCTAGGTTTTCTTCATACTCGGTCTTGTCAATATCACCATTGGCGTATTTTTCATATTTATCTGAAACCCAGTTATACAGCTCTTTTAAGTACCCCTTCCATTCATTTGAGCTTATAGCTTTCTCTTCCACAAAGATCCCAATCATTAGTATATCATCCCTTAATTTTAAGGTTGCTAAAATCGACCAATTAGATAATAATTTTTTTTCATTTTTTTCATGTTTTATTTTATGAAATTTTCTCGGATAATTTTTATAAGCCTATTTCCAATGCAATTTGTATGGTCATTGAATATCATTACATGAACTGGGAGTCGTCCTACAATGAAACCCTCAAATTATTTGAGAAAATTAAGGAAGATAATTTCATACCAGATATCGTTATCGGTATTGCACGTGGAGGTTGGATCCCTGCAAGACTACTAGCTGATTTCTTTGTACTCAGAGAAACTGCCAATATGAAAGTGGAGGCCTATGAGATGATTGGTGAGATGAGTGCCAATGCAAAAATAACCCAGGATATCGAGATCCCGATAGATGGCAAGAAGGTCCTGGTTATCGACGATATTGCTGATTCTGGAGCTTCTCTTAAGATGGCAGTTGAATCACTGATGCTGAGAAATCCTGCGGAACTTAAAACCGCAACACTATTTTTTAAGAAGAGCTCAGTAATGATCCCTGATTATTATAATGTTGAGACTTCGGCCTGGGAGATTTTTCCTTGGGAGACATTTGAAACGATCAAAGAGCTGGCAGCAACTTTTTCGAGTGAGGGCATGGAAGAGATGGAGATAAAACACAAACTACGTGATATTGGCCTTCCAGTGGGAATTATTGAGAGCTACTATCATTCACTGACCATTTGAGATAAAATTTATACCAAATCGCGCTCTGCACAGTCTAATTCGCTCCAAGTATATAATTATTATACGCAATTTGTATATAGGTTCAATATAGTCAAATACCAAGCGATTACTAGGGTAGAAGGGCATAAATTCTGATATTCCACGATTCGTTTAGATCACATTTTCTTCAATTTCCACAAATTATTGCGTATAATTAATAAGTGCAGTTTCAATATTTTTGTACTTCAGTCGATAAAAAAAGGAAAGATATAAAAGGAGAATCACCACATTAATTATAGGTTGGTTACCATTGAGTGCGGATAACGAGATTAAGATAACACTGTCAGTTCTAAGGTCAATTGCAAATGTTATTGCAGAGAGAAAATTTTTAACACCATTTGAACTGGAACAGGCGAAAAGGATTGCAGCAGAGACATATCTATCTCATACAAACAGAGAGATTGATCTTAAGAACGACGATTTTCAGATTCTTGTAGATATTCTAAGACATGATATTGGACCAAATGTAGATCCCAATTGTTAATTTCAAGGAATATTTGCATTTAATATATTTTTATTATTTTATCTTTATTATCTTTTATTAATCGCCTCAATGGCTTTTTTAGATACCTGCCATACACCCAGGGAAGGGGTATTTTTCAGATCATTTAACAGATCCAGATCATTTTTGCCACCATGAACACCAATTAGTTCAACAGCCACCTTCCTCACCTCGCTCTCCTCATCCTTAACCATTATCTTGGATATTTTTAAAGCCTCCTTGGAATCCCTGTGGGAGATCAATGCCAGAATTCTCATATCTGGTACTTTTGATTTTATAAATTTGGTAAAATACCCATGACCAAGTGGTTGCATTTTCAGATATAGCTGACTCCCTATTGCAAGGGATACATTATCTAGATTTTCTGATTTTATGTCCTCCAATATGATATCTTCTATACTGGTTACATTTTGACACAGAAGCTTTGATGCAATCTCTCTGATGAATTCTTCTTCATCAGACTTCTTTGCAATTTTCCACAACTCATGGGATGCCTCTTTTGTCAAACTCTTCTCCAATCGTTTGATCACCAGACCCCTCACATCACTGTCTTTGTCATATAGTAAAACCACTAGTTTTTCAAGAGCGGTCTCAGTTTCTATTCCATTGTATACAAAAACTGCTCTCAGTCTGGTTTCAGCCTCGTCTGATTTGAACGGCTCGAATAATGCTACTACTGCCTCCTCTCCTATTTTGATAAGTGTATTCTCTGCTCCCGTTTTTACTAGTGTATCCTCATCACCAAGCCGCTCTATTAGAAACGGTATTGAGATTGGATCTGCAAATTTGAGTAGATTACCCATTGCATGCCTTCTGATCTTGCGATCAAAATCCAACAGTTGCCGACAATAATTCATCACTTGAATATCATTAGAACTCAAAGTAATTCTATGATTTAGCACTTTAAAATAAATATATCACATGGATTATGATATATTGTATAATTTGTTTGATTATTTTCATTCTTGTATGTTAATCAGATTTCGAGAATTAATAGTATTATTAATCTGCTACTTTTACAGTTGGTTGAATTTGTCTTAGAGGTCCCTGAGTTTCCACATTGAGCAGTATCTTGACAATCTCATTCACCCTGATCGCCTTGATGTATAGCTCGATACTACCACTCTTCTCAAGAGCTGTCACAACCACTGGGGAATGATTAAGATACTTGGAATTACCAATATTCTGGGTAATGTATACATTCTCCAGAGGCACAGCACCATTATTCTCCACATTGATTGCTATCTCATACTGATTCTGGGCAGTTGCCTGGTATTTGGCATTGAACTGGAATGAACGGGTTTTATAGGCCACAATCAATCCTGGTGGTTGATCCACGTTCACACTCTTGTATTTGAATGATGTAGTTGGAACCTCTGCAAATGCCTGCACAATTGAAGGTGCCAGGTAATCAAGATTTGGTTTGGGTTTCTCAGATACACAGTTCACTATTAATTTCACAGTTGAACCAGGCATGAGATTGATCGATTTGACATCAACAAATAACTTCCTTGCTGTGTCAATGTTTTCAGGTTTAACTGTGTCCAATCCTTCTTGACCCTCAATTGATGAGGTAAGATCAAAATTCAGATTTCCTTCCATCGATAAGGATTTGACCATGATATACGGAGGTATAATCTCGTCAAAGGTTAATCTACCGATTTTGGAGGTACCCTCATTTTTAACTACCACATGGAACTGTACATCAGACCTTGTGTAAGTATTCACCTGTTCTGGCTCAAATACCTTGTTTGATGAGATCTCAACCACATTAAGTAATTCAGTTTCTTTGTGAATTTTTATTGCGTTGGTTGCTGTGACTTCATAATCTACCTGATATTTGAACTCTTTCTTGATTTCTGGATAATCATTTGATTTGATGGTTGCCTCTTTAGACCAGGCAACACCATCTATCTTGGGGCTGAAATAATCACTGATTTTCTCATTGATGAATGTCTCTGAGGGAATTCCCACCTCCACAGTTTCAAGTAATGTGTCAAATTCAGAATCATTTTTGAACTGAACATTAACATTCCACATTGAAGGTTGATCGGTTTCCTTGACACTCACAGCTAATTCAACATTATCGCACTCAGCATCAATTTTGGGTTCAAGGTCTGTAAAGGTATCAGTACCTGAGACCAGAACATCAATTTCTCCAGTTTTCACTTTGTCTGATGATGAGGGATGCAGATCAACAGCCAGTATTAGTGAAGTGATTGAATTTGCCTCAATTTTGTCAATTTTCCATACCAGTGGCATATCTGTTCCATCTATCTGTCCCGCAAATGGGGGCACTGGATTGTATCCTGTTACACATTCATCAAAATTCTTGGTCACAGTTACATTTTCCAACGGAAAGTTGTATCGATTGTCCAGTGAGATCTCAAATAATACAGTCTGATCATTCTTGGCAACAAGAGTATTGCGATCAACGTTGAGTTCGTCGCCAGTCTGACTGACATATTTGGTATCCACTTTTTCAATAAGGATTAATTTGCTCTTACTGGTGAATGTATAACTATCACTGAATGGATCTCTCGATTGGATATGAGGGATATCCTGATGATTGAACCCTATTACATCGGGACCGTGAGTACCGCTGAGTTTAATTGCCCAGAGAGTTGTATTCTCGGTGTTATTACTCACT
>DAOUUM010000205.1 GCA_030668165.1 Candidatus Heimdallarchaeota archaeon | reverse complement strand
GGTAGAATACTGGTAATCGACCGTGATGATCTGGTTGAGAGTGTGGCAATAGGTAAACTGGCACTGGATGGAGTTGTTGATGCCATCAATATTCCTAATAGGCCAATGGATGTCCTATTCCAGGCACTTGTGGGAATGGCACTGGAGAAAAAATGGACGGTAAAGGATGCATTTGAAGTTATTAGTAAATCCTATCCCTACAGGAATATGAGTCTAGAAGATTTCATTGAGATCATGGTTCATATTGCAAACCCAACCAATGATGATAAGGGTTGGAAATATACACATATATGGTTTGATCCGGATACTCAGGAATTTGGTAAACGCCGATCCAGTAGGTTGGCATACATGCAAAATATTGGAACCATTCCTGAAACCAGTATGATAAATGTGATTCTTGAAGGCTACAGATCAAATATTGGACAGGTTAGTGAGAGATTTGCAGAGAGTCTTGCAGAAAATGATGTGTTCACACTGGCTGGTAGGACTTACGGATTTATACGATCACTTGGTTCTAAATTACTGGTAAAGGAATCTTTTGGTAGATCTCCCACCATACCCAGCTGGACAGGTGAAGCACAGACAAGATCAGTCGAGATTTCGAGAGAGATCAGCAGGATGTACATGTCACTGGAAAAATTCTTGCTCGATGATAATGATGCTGGTGCTTTGGACTGGATACAAGAAAAATATCCCATATCTGAGTTAGAAGGAAGGAGTATCATCAATTATCTTATTGAGCAGCGATCAGTATCCACCATACCAAGTATCAGCAGATTGGTGATCGAGAAATATGTTCAACCCTCTGGAATCATCAGTATACTGGTATTATCAATATTTGGCAGGGCAACAAATCTTGCACTATCACAGATAATTGCAACCAAGTATGCCAATGATATGAATATTGGCACTGTGGCCACAGATAATGGTTTCATACTCAATATACCCCCAGGGTTTGATCTTGATCATCATAATTTATTTGGGGATATCAATCACCAAGAGATGATTGAGAAGTTAAAAAGTAAAATAATCAACACTGAGCTTTTCAAAAATAGATTCAGACAAGCAGCATCAAGGGCACTGATGATACTAAAGCGATTGGGAACTCGCAAAAACAATCTTGATCAGCAGTTACGACAATCAAGATGGCTAATAAGACAGTTGGATTGTAAATTTCCGATCATTCAAGAGACCATCAGAGAGATAATGTATGACTCTTATAACCTGAATCAGGCAGTCTCAATATTTGAGGGAATCCACAATGAGGAGATTGAGATAATAAGTATTCCAGAAAATGCGATCCCCTCACCCCTCACTCACCAGGTACTCCTCAGTGCCAATCTAGATATTATTCAGATGGATGATAAGGCCAGTCTTTTGCAGAATTTACACCAAGAGATATTATCCAGATTGTTACCAGATATCAAGCATCTTGGCAAAATATTTACCACTGAAAAGGTTGAGGAGTATTATAAGTTAAAATTGATGGATCCCTCACTGGATGAGGAAGTCCGGATTAAAAGATTTTGTGAGTTTCCCCAGGGAATAAATACTGATGAGTTTGATTTCTATCAATCCTGCCAAGAATACACCGGAGAAGATAGAGAGACCATTGAGAGGATAGTTAAAGGGAAGGAATACATCCTCATACCTAGTAAAAACCGGTATTTCACCAAGGATACAGTGCAATTTTTTGCCGCAGTGTTTCCTCTTACCTTCTGGGATCAGTTTGATAGGGATTTGATAGCCAAATACAAGAATGATGATATATCACCTAGTTATGGTCTGGAAGTTGTTATCTCCCATCTACTGAGGTACACTGGTCCCATAACACAGGAGGAGATATCATCCAAACTGGGAATAAATCATGATAAGGTTGGGGATGCTTTGTTCACCATGCAAAAGAAATACACCGTACTCTCTGGAAAATATTTAACCGAGGGTAAGGAGTATATCTTGCCTGCAGATAGGGATGAACTGGTTAGAACCAGATCAGATCTTGGTGGATTAACCAAGGAGAATCTATCTGTATATCGTCTGAAGAAAATGAGGTTGGTCAAAAAATACCAGTCCCAAAGAATTACAATACTGGATTATCTCAAGGAAAATGGTCCGGTCAGGGATCCCATTGAGCTAAACTCCAGATTGCCAAACTTTGTATGGAAGGATCTGAGAAAGGAATTACTGGATAAGAATGTCTATTTTGGCAGATTCTTAGGTAGAAGACTGGTCTTCATACATCATGAGGATCTGTCCATGTTTGTATCCATCACCAGAAGCGATACTCATGTACTTGAGGAGAAGGAGAAGGAGATCTTCCAGCTGATAAAAGACGTACCGGGAATAACAATCAAGGAAATTGGCAAATTAACCATATTCAGCAGAAATGAGATCCAGGGATTGCTCAATAGATTGGAACAGGAATTGTATATCTCCAGGATTGGTTGGGAATTGAGTCTTGTACATGGGGGATTTGCCAATCCACAGTACATAGCCCTACCCTACATCCCAGTCAAGGATCACAGAGAATCACTGAGGAGAATCATCGTAAAATTGATACAGTGGTATGGACCACTAACTCTTCGGGATATACTGAGAATAACCAGGATTCCATATGAGAGTATTGAATTTGCATTGCAGGGATTGAAAGATGAACTGACTGAGCAGGTAATTAATTCCTATAACTATTATGGATTTGAGGATAATTTTGATGAGATCGAAAATATTGTAGATCAATCCACAGAGGACGATATCACATTTCTGAGCCAACTTGATCCCTATTTTTACATGACCAGTGGATCAATGATGCGGGAGAGTCTCCCTCGACAGTCCAGGCTATCCATAATAAGGAAGGGTAAGGTACACGGTCATATAGAGCTTCGAATACCAGACAGAGATATACTACAAATACTGAATATACAGATTCCCAAGAGATCACTGAATGATATTTACTTCATCAGAACTGTTGGGAATCAGCTATTTGCTCTGGCCAAGAGAGTGTATCTGGCCAATGCGGTGTTCATAGAGGAGATCAATTTCAATGCTACCAATCATATTGATAATAAGATAATTGTCAATTCTCTCAAGGAGATAGGGTACATGTCAAAAATTGACCATCTGATAGGTGGAACCAGCTTTCAGGGATTTGTCTCTGAACTCAGTATTTTTGAGAGTAAACTACTCAACAAATCAAATCTTCAAAAAGTTGAATACCGGGATTTTGAGGAGATGATGGACAAAATTGGGATGATTGATTATCACGATGCTGTAAGAAAATTCAGAAATAAAGATGCCCAGTTGATAATTGCCAATCTCATAAGAAATGGAAAATATGTCAATTTTGAGAATATTATCTATCGTCCCAGTATGTGGACAAAATCAAACTGGGAATATGATGATGGAGTAGAAGTCTATAAAATATTCAGAGACAATCCAGATAGTGCATACACAAGATCTATGCTGACAAAAGAAGCGGAAATCAACGAATATCAGTTGATAGCCCAGCTAGATATCCTTCTGAATAATAAGGCAATCGAGATAATATCTCCCCTTGCAATTACCCTTGAATATAGATTGATCCCAGAATACAAGATATCCAGAACTGAAATAATTACCAACTTACTCCAATCAATAGTTGAGAATTACGGACCCATGAGTTATCATGAGATAAATACTCGTATGCAAAAAAAAATCGATATCACCAGATCTGAGTTACTGGTGGTCATAGCCAATCTACTGCGGGATAAAATGATTAATTCCACCTCAGTCAAATCAAGGGGACTTATCATGTACTTTTCCAATAGGCAAAAAACGCTACTCAGTGATAAGAGAAAGAGTGAGAATTTCCTTAAATTTGAAATTCATGAAAATGATGAGCTGATGATTGATATCAAACTAAGTGCAGCAACTCATTTCCTTGTCCACCATGGCAAACTGATAGCCACAATGAAAATGAAAATAGTAAGTGATCAGATAATAATAGAAAATATTGAATTTGTGGTCGGAGAAGATAAGGATACCTCCCACTACGAAGAACTAATCCATGATATTATTGTATTCATAGAGAATTACTTTCTGGACCATGGCTATCATTCCTTGAGAATAAAGAAAATTTTGTCATTTGTACCGAATTATTGGTTAGATGACAAATTATCAATTTAATGAAAAATGAAATTATCTCAAGTTTAATAATGTCAGATAAAATATTACTCCTATGAATATTGGAATAACACAAAACGTTTTACATGACAAAATCTGTCATGTACTCTGAAAAACAGAGTCTGTCAGGGTTTTGTGGACCTGACAAGGTAAATTGCCGCATTTTTGTGGGTATTTACCATTTTATTGCACCTTGAACAGGGTGCGATATCATATTGATTTTTTGATATATCTCTTTTCAAGCTTCCACCACAATCCACGTGAATTCTTGATGAGTTGTAGGCAGATACTTTTTGCAGTTTCACATCATTTTTGGTGAATTTTCTGACTGCAAGTACCTCCCTAGCGTAGAGTGAGGTATCATCAGCCATGCTCTCAATTGCCTTTGCCAGTGCACCCCTGGTACCATAGGTACGAACATCCAGATCCTCTATAACCAGTGTTTTTGCACCACTGCCAACCATCTGCTGACCCACCCAGTTGGCAAGTCTCAGGTGGTAATCCTTTCTCAGGTTTTTCTTGCGTCTGTATAGAGCATCTATCTGGAACTCATAGAGCTTTTGTTTCCATGTATTTGTGATCTTATCCTTCAGGTTCTGCAGATGAGCAATTCTATCAAGTATCACATCCCATCTCCTTGATTGCGCTAGTAGTTCTGCTGGCATGTTGATATTAAGATTGCTGACTACCACATATTCTCCACGTCTATTCAGATCTATACCAATTGTATCCACCTGCTCGACATCAATCTTTGGTTTCAGATGATCAGTTGCGATGAAACTATCAATCTCCCCCTCGAATATCAGCTGAATATCCACCACATTGGATCTTGGCGGGAGAACAACCATGGATCTCAGTTTAATTTCACTACCAATGATCTCTCTCATCTTGCGTGAGGGGTATACTCTCACAACAATAGCATCTTTCCATCTATCTCCAAGGAACTTGAAGCTCAATTCAAAATATCCCTGCGTTCTCATCAATTCAAGTGAATTCTCATTATTCTCGCGTTTTACCACGTATTTGGGTCCGGAGACCATCTGATATGATATTTTTTGTTTTTTATTTTTATTATTATTAATATTCTGTTGAAACGGTATTTTCAGCAGTTCTGTTACCTTGGCAGTTAATATTTGATTTATCATCCCCCTGTAATCCAGGAGGTAGACTTGCACAAGGATTGCTCTGAATACCGGCATCCAGCTGCGATGAAGATCCTGATTGTCCACCCACATTTTCAGGTATTTCCATCCCGTAGGTATGGAATGAAGCTCAAGGCTATCAAGATCCATTGTTTTTAGTTTTTTCAACTTATTGACAAATGCTCTTTGCCTATCTGTCAACTCATCTCCAAAATTATTGAGAATGAGATCAATTGCATCTGTGAATTCTGTTTCTGAGATCTCTCTCAGAAAACATGGAATACTGGTAGAATTATTTTCAAAATACCTGCTGTGAACTCCTCTCATCAGATTATCCACATACCAAAAACTCACTCTCCATTTTCCTGCAAACTTACTATTTGCATAGGTGGACCTCTGCCAGAGCATCCATGATATGAATTCTGCTGGGTTTCCAGTCATGAATTCAAATATCTCTCTTAGCTTGTTTATCCGATCAATAAACCCCTTGGAAGAGGTTAATAACTGGTGATATCCGCTGTGAAGGTGATTGGATGCAATTCCAATCTTCTTCATTATTTCATTCACCCCGTATTTACCATTATTCCCGTTTAATCCGGGTAGTGGGATC
>DAOUUM010000358.1 GCA_030668165.1 Candidatus Heimdallarchaeota archaeon | reverse complement strand
GTTTTGAGTAATCAGAATATTTTACTCAGATACCACTCACCCTGTATTGATGGAGCAACTGGTGCATATGCTATTGATTATGCAATTCGCAGATATATGTTCTCCAGAAATGCAAGAAAAGATGAGATCAGGAGATCTATCAGAAGATTACCCCAGAGGAATCAGCACTTTGAGCTGAGAGAGGCTGCAAGAGATCTTTCTTTTGCTCTTGATGATGGACTAAATCCACACATACCACTGTATATTTTGGTTGATGTTGGATCCTCCGAGGAATCCAAGGCAGCTATTGAATTTTGTAAAGGATATGATATTGATGTGATTGTAATTGATCATCATAATCTTAGTGATACTATCAAAGAGGTTGCCCACGCAGTTGTTAATCCAATGGCAGTGGAAAAGACCAGTACCATTACGTCAGGAATGATTGCAACCGAGCTTGCCAAGTTTATCGCTGTGGAGCATGATCTCAGTGAACATATGCCACAGATCGCAGCAATTGCTGGAGTTGGTGATAAATCTGATAGCATTGAACTATCCAAATATCTGGAAGCTGCTGAGGCAAATGAATATGGTTATGAGAGAATTGATAATATAGTTTCTGCTCTGGATTACCTCTTATTTAATCTGAGGCATTTTGATGGTGGAGAAGTTATCCGAAATGTTCTAGGCCTTACTGGACATCACGCAACCCACACAACCCTGATTGAGAGTGTTGTACCGACTGCAAAATCATTATTTGCATCTGCACTAACTGTATTCAAGAATAATGTGGATAAAGAAGAACTATCAAATGGTGTAACTCACCAGGTAATCGATTTTGAGCTCTATGGACCAAAATTTGACTATCCAAATTATTCCACTCTGATGGCAAAACTTCACTTTGATACATGTGAGGAAAATGAGAAGGTTGTCACAATTGGACTTGCTAATGATTATCTTATAGTTAGAAATTCAGATAGCGAATTCGTATTCGAGGACTTCCTTGCCAAATTATCTGAGGACAAACCAGAGTACTATATCAATGGTGCTGGACATCGTTCATACGGATCCATCCAGTATTACACAGCATTCAAAGATCAAGTAATGGAAATGATTAAAGAAGCTTTTTCAGCATAAAATTAAAAATTTAATAAATTGGGATTAGGATTTTCTTAATCTCTATTGATTTCTTAACTACATAACAAAAGTTTTTGTAAAAAGTTTTTATTCTCACTTTATTAGGAGGATTTATGGAACTAACAATCGGTCAGGGAATTTATCAAGGATTATTATTTACATTAGCTGCATATTTTTGCAACGCAGTACCTGTCTACATGTCGGGTTTTGGTAGGATTGACAGAGGTAAGAAATTCTATGATGGAAAAGCACTTTTAGGCTCTCACAAATCTTTTGGAGGTCTGATGGGGGGAATCCTTGGTGGAGGTATGTTGGGAATATCCGGACCGATGTTCTTCCCAGAGATTTTCAATATGGTAGAAGGCTACCAATGGTGGATTGGATTGGTGATGGGATTTGGTACTGTTCTTGGAGATGCTATAGGCTCATTCTTCAAGCGTAGATTTAATGTTAAACCTGGAGGCCCATTTCCAATTGTAGATCAAACTGGCTTCATAATTACTGCCCTGTTGTTGGCTGATATCTTTGTTAATTTCCCTGTGGAATGGTACTGGATTATACCGGTAACACTACTCATACATCTTGGTGCCAATAGTTTTGCATATCTGATGGGCTGGAAAGACGTCCCATGGTAAATCAATAGGATAATTTTGAGCAATATTTACTGATTAGGTAATACTAGGATGTTACTAAGGAAAGACCCATTGTTTTAATTGATCATCAGATCACATAACTATGAGCAAGGAAGTAATGTTCCGTAAGATCAATGATTACTACCTCTTGGACCAGTTAAGTACTTCACAATTAGATTCATTTGAGTATTACAGGTTAAATGAGATCAATCAGTTGATATTCCAGTTGGATATTAGGGATCATGAATTATTGCTGATGTTATTTGGTGAGGAGATCCAACACTGGGATATTGGTCCTCAATTCTATTTTCCTGTGGATAATCTGATCAAACAGATGGAAGATGTGTATGATAATTACAGGATACTCAAAGATATGAATATTATCTACATAATTGATTACCTGCCATATTTTGAGAAATTATATGTCCATGATAAGAATCTGTACAAATTTGAAGATTTTACACTTCAGGATTATGAAATAATAAATCTAGAACCAGTCCAGGTGGCTACTCCAGAATTTTGGCTTACCATGAAAAATACAGAGAGTAAAGAAATGCTCACCCACAGAATAATGGACAGTACATGTTCCTTATTAGTTAATTCTTGATTGCAAAGCCCTAAACTATCTTGAGTTTATCTTTTAACCAAAAACATTAATATTGAGAACCACTGTTCAACTTTAATGACACCTAATATATTCAGCGAATCAAGACAGCAGGATAGTGTGTTCAGAAATAAGTTTCGTCTGATGCCTGAATTTGTTCCTGATGAGCTCCCATGCCGAGATAATGAAATAGGGCAGCTGGTAGAGAACCTGAGAATATTACTTGATCCCGATCAGTCAGTTGCGGTGAATATTGCAATTACAGGTCCACCTGGTGTCGGTAAGACAACTATGACTAAAAAAACACTGAATGATCTCAAATCAGCTGCTATTTCGAATAAGATTAATCTGGATACATTCTATGTGAATTGTCATTCCTTCAGAACCAAAACATCAATTCTGAGAAGATTGGCAACTGATAAGTTCCATATTCAGGGAAGAGGATTTAGTGATGAGGAACTGATCGAGATGGTTGCAACCAGATTATCCAAGGAGAATCTGAGGATGGTCCTTGCCATTGATGAGGCGTCCATTCTCTCAGGAAAGGATATATTATCATTCATTCATCTGAATGAACTATTCCAGACAGGAGAGGGAAGATTATCCACCATGATAATTTGTCGACGATCGGAGTGGAGTTTGATGCTCTCTGCATCTCTATCTGGTAGAATCCACGATCAACTTAACCTTGATGGATACACAAGGGAACAGCTGGAAATTATTCTCAATTATCGTAAACAGCTGGCATTCTATGCAGATGTCATTTCTGACAAGGTTATGGATCTTATTGTGGATATCTGTACCAAGACCAGAAATGCAAGACATGGCATTGAGATGATGTTACGTTCTGGTATGAAGGCAAATGCTGTGAAAGCAAGTGTAGTCACACCTGAACTCATCCGTGAGGTCAAAAATGAGGTATATCCTGAACTCAGATCCGATGTTTTTGAGGATCTTAAAACAAATGAATTGCTGACCGGATTATCTGTGGGACGATTGCTTTCAAAACCGGGTGTGGTTTCAACAACTGTTACTGATATCTATAACAGATATAAACTGGTTTGTGAGGAATATCATGAAAAAATTCATTCCATGAGTACATTCAGAATTCATCTAACCACCCTTGAAAAGTTGGGAATAGTATCCCATTCAGTTGGATCACTGGATGAGGGCACCCGTGGAAGAAGATCCAAAATTAGTCTTTATGATATACCTGCAATAATACTTGTCGAGAGAATAGAGAATGTGTTAAAATCTAAAAATCAGAAATAATACATTAGTATCTAACTCACAATTTATTAGATCATTATTGAAACCATGTAATATGGCTGATCCTGAAGAGATCTTCTC
>DAOUUM010000351.1 GCA_030668165.1 Candidatus Heimdallarchaeota archaeon | reverse complement strand
CAGCTCCGGGAATTGGTGTTGCTGGAGCCTCCTTGGCAACAATATCTTCAATTTTGCGAGATGGGACCGGAGCATCATCGGTAGAGATGATTTTGTCTCCTCCGGGTAATGACATTCCACCAAGCGCCCCGGATGCATCAGCAACTGATTTTTTCTTGATCTTGGGAGGGGCTGCTGTGACTGCCTTCTTCTTCTTAGCAGGTTCAGACTTTGTGGGTTTGATCTTCATCTTTTCCTTCTTTTTACTCTTTACCTCTTCTGGTTCGTAGATTTTCTCTACAACATCCTCGACCTCCAATACATGTTCAATTATCTCATTAACAATTAACTTATCAAATGAAATTCCAAGAAGGGCAAGTTTAATTCCCAGTTCCATTATTGAATTTTCAGGCATTTTAAGTGATTTGCCCTCATTAAATTCTAATACATCCTCGATTTTACCAAGCACTCCTGAGAAGGAATTCCCCAATCTATCAGTTAATGCTCCATGTAGATCTTCAATCGATACCCCATTCATTGGCATTCCAAGTGCCTCAATACCAGATCCTTTGAACTCAGAGGACACCAAATAGGAATGAAGTTTCATATTAATTTTGAATTCCATGTAAAATGTATGAGGGAATAAGATCACTCCATCACCCACATTATCAGCTTTGTACGAATAAGTACCTGGTTGATTGAATGCCTCCCATGATAGATCCTCATGTTCGGTGGAATAAATTAGAATTGTTGAGTGTCCATCTAATATTATCGCCGATGTGGATACTAGATCCTCTTCTGTTTTTGCAATCCAAATCATAGGACTATTAATTTCATTTGAATACAACTCCTGAAACTCTAAGAAGTCTTCAGGTAATGTTTCGGGATCTTTCTTTATCATTTAATTTAAAGGATATTTAAATTAAATAAGTATTTATGCTACTTGATAAAAAATAGTCACTTCAGTAGCTAATTTTCTACGAGATATTGATCGATATTAATAGAAATTCAAGATTTGCTAATATTAAATATAATATTTCTCTTTGCTAGTTCAGTTAGGAACAATTCTTTGGGAGTTACTTCCTCTCCGGCAAGAACCCCCTTGGTATCAATTTGTTTATTGGATATCATAATACCCAAAATGCTAATTGGAAATGCAGTGGTTCTTGCCATGCTGGAAAATCCGCTCTCAGGATCATATCTATCTATTAATTCAAATGTTAACTTAGAAAAATCATTACCCTGACCATTAATCCAAATTTTGATCAGGACTAGATCGGGATTATCCCGGGGTAGGTTTTTTTGCAAGTAGTATTCCACCACCGCGCGGGGGTTAATATTTCCATTAAGTGGATAAGGAGTTGAGGAAAGTAATTCAAACTCTTTCAAGAATTGTATAAATTGACAATGGCCGGGATATCTGATTGTCTTGTAGGTTAATTCATTGATTTTACCCTCATACAGTTCAGGAAGGTTTGAAGTTCCACCTGATGTCTGAAATGCCTCCAGTTTTTCAAATGGATGAGGCATTGATAATTCCTCTATTTCTGTTAGAGAGGATACTTTTTCAATTTTACCACCCCTTATTACCAGTGCATCTTCAAGATATTCGTTGGTCAATCCTCTGATTGCAAAAACTTGTTGATAGTTTAATATGGTTTCAGGATCCTGTGGTAGTCCTCCTACACGAATATGACAACTTTCAAGTTCTTCAAATTGATCCATACCGTGAGCAGCAATTATATTAGCCATACCTGGAGCAAGACCACAATCTGGGATTATTATCACTCCCCTAGATTTTGCAGATTCATCCATTTTTTGTTGAGCCCTCACAACATCTGGATTCCCCCCCAGATCCAAAAATGAACTGCCAGCCTCGATACATAATTTTGTTAGGTATTCATTAAATTTGTAATCTATGGCTCCGAAAGTGACTTGAATATCCAACTCTTGAAACCTAACAAGTAGATTGTTCTTCTCGACTGCGATGGTCATATCCAGATCCAGTTTTTCAATCTTCAATCTTGTCCCAAAATCAGAATATTTTTTTTCTAATTCATCTCTTCTGGAATCTATTAGTTCAAAACCAAATACATTTGAATCTGTATTGTTGAGGAGATCATACATAATTCCTTCACCCATCAGACCTAGTCCTAATACTGCAAAGTTAGTCATAGTTCCTCGATTCAAATACAACTTATCTGTTGATCTACCTAGATGTAAATAATTCATAAAAAAAAAATTAATTGATCAATTTTTACTGTTGATTAAATCTACAAGTTGAGACATGGGTCCTTGGTAATCAATCTGAAACTTATCTTTATATTCCTCACCGAGTTGGTTCTTTTTAATCATCCAAGTTTTAATTCCAACCCCCTTGGCTGACATGTCATACAAATAATGATTACCTACCATTAGGGTCTCTTCTGGATTTGACCCGGCTATTGAGAGTAAAGTATTGTAATATTCTGGATCAGGCTTACAATAGTATGAATTCTCAGCGTGCGAAACATGAATAAAATCATCAAAATTAAGACCTATCCATGCCAGCCTTACCTGTGTTGCGATGGCTGGAAATACTGGATTTGTGGCTAAGACCACTTTAATTCCCTTTTTTCTTGCAGCTTCTAGTATTTCTTTGGCATAGTTTGATGAAGCTATCTCTCCAATTGTTTTGAACTCATTAGAGTAAAAATTGGTGAAATGTTGTTGGGTGATCTCTCTTGGGAGTCCGGATATCTTGCCAAATGTCTCAAAGAATGACTCCAAAACCAGTTTATCTGGTTGATTATGGGTCATCAATGCGTGAGTGCCATCCCAAAATCCCTTATAAAATACATCTTTTGGCAACAAGTCCTCAAAATATTTGAAAACCAAGGCAATGTATCTATCAGTGAACTCTTTCTCAACAAAATCCAATAAGGTCCCATCAAGATCAAAAAATAGGGTGTTAATTCCCTCTATATCCAACCCATTGTCGGTCATAATATTTTTTAAGATTTTATTTTAATAAAAATGTAACCTAATGTCCCCATCCAATTCTAACAGATTATTTCTAATTCCATCTCATTGCTATTTCATATGTGATATCATCATTTTTTTCCTTGTAGCTGAAAAATATTTTGGCACCAACTGCTTTTGTATGATTTCCGAGAATCTGTGCAACACCATGTCTTAATTCTCCTGGTTCTACCAGTTCTGGTTGGATTTGTTTCAGTTTTTCAATCTGAGAAATTCCTTTATCATCAAATATCAGTTCACAGTTCTTCAATTGTAGTGTATGGGGATGAGATATCACCATAAATCGAACCATGGTAATAACCTCCTCTTCATTATAGATTAATGCACCCAGTTCATTTGATCTAATACCCACAATAGCACTGGGTTTATTTCCAATTTGCATAATGAGTATTAGAATTAGTGTCACACCTGATAGTACAAGTCCAAGAACGGGAAATATTGAGATGAGGACCACTCCATATAATACACTCTCCATGATCAAGAGATAGAATAAAAATTCTGTAAAGTAATCCATGGTATTGATTAATACAAGTAACCAACGCTTTTTCCAGGCGATGTTTACCTGATCCATAATCCTTTGGGTAACGCTATTAGGAGTTCTAGTAGATTTATGCTTATGTTTATTTATCTCATCAAGTAGATTTTTCAAAGCCTCTTGTTCAAATTCATTAATGGTAAGCACGATACTGGGATCTTTCAATCCACTGGTATTGAATTTTAATAATTCAGTATCCAATCCCAAATAGATTGCATACACCCCTTTATTATCATT
>DAOUUM010000105.1 GCA_030668165.1 Candidatus Heimdallarchaeota archaeon | reverse complement strand
GCTAATCCTCGAAGATCTTGGAAAAAGTATGAGATTGACCAAAAAATGACACCATTTTATGACATTTGATCAATTATTTCAGATCGATCTAACGAATTTTGAACAATCCCGAATAAATATTATATCAACATAATATATCGACCGTTTGCATGGAAACATCAGAAATTATTAGAGCAAGTGGATTTCTTATATTACTCGGCATTTCTCTATTTTTTACAATTCAAGCATTATTACATCTATACAAATTACTCAAGAGGGGTAAACCAAATCCTGAGAGAGTTGGAAATTACAAGGAACGTATCAAACTGTTCCTGGTTAATGTCATGGGACAGAAAAAACTGCTAAGACATCCTGCAGGCTATGGCCATCTATTCATATTCTATGGATTTATTTTTGTCACCATAATCGCACAGGAATCCTTTGTCAGGGCATTTTTCCCAAGTTTCTCCCTTTCATTCCTAGGTCCATTCTATGTTGCCATGATATTTGTTGAGGATATACTAAGTATTCTTGTGGCAGGAGCAATAATTGTGGGTGTGGTGAGACGTTATGTCATCAAACCCATCAGGTTCAAAGATGATCTTGTACACTCTGGAGGTTTAAATAGGGATGCAACCATAATTCTGATAGTTGTGGCATTGCACATGATTTTTGGAGTACTACTTGAATCAATTGAGATCGCAGCAGGAGTGCACCATGCACCTGATGCTGCTGTGGTATCCAAGTTCTTCTCAACAATGTGGCCAGCCAATCTTGCAGTAGCTGAAAATATTGTATGGTGGCTCCATGCATTCTCCGTTTGGTTATTCATGATCTATATATTCGCAACCAATATCAGAGTACCCAGATACTACCCATCCAAGCATTTCCATATTCTTGCATCAGCAGTAAACATATTCTTTGGAAACCTGAAACCAATGGGTAGACTGCAAAAACTAGATTTTGAAGATGAGGATCTTGAGATCTATGGGGTGAACAAAATCGAGGACCTGCAATGGAATCAGATGCTGGATCTATACAGTTGTACCGGTTGTGGTAGATGTCAGGAAGTATGCCCCGCATATCTAAATGGACAACCACTGTCTCCCAAGGCATTGATCCTTAACATGAGGGAACAATTGCTGGAGTATGCTACTGAATGGGACCCCAAGGAGGGTGAGGAGGTTGTCCTTAAGAAGGAACTCATTGGAGATGTAGTGCCCCATGAAACTCTATGGGCCTGTGTCACCTGCCATGCATGCACCACTGCCTGTCCAGTATTCATCGAGCACATCGACAAGATTGTTGATCAGCGTAGATACCAGTCCATGATGGAGTCGGAATTTCCACCACAATTACAGGTGGTTTATGAGAATCTGGAGAAGAATTCCAATCCCTGGGGAATTGGTAAATCAGATCGTGATAAGTGGGAAGAGGAACTGAATCTTAAGAGGATGAAGGATGATCCTGATACACCTGTTCTTTTCTGGGTGGGTTGTGCAGGATCTTTTGATGAGCATGCACAAAAAGTTGCCACAGATCTTATCAAGATACTAAGGGCAGCAGATATTGATTTCGCCATTCTTGGAAAAGAAGAGGGATGCACAGGAGATATTGCCAGGAGAACTGGAAATGAGTATCTTGCCCAGGAGCTAATGGTTTCGAATGTTGAGGTTCTAAATTCATATAATTTCAAAGAGGTAATCACTATATGTCCCCACTGTTACAACAATCTGGCAAATGAGTTACCTGATTTTGATGGTCATTACAAAGTATTTCATGCGGTTGAGTTTGTTTCCAAGCTGATTATGGCTAACAAGATCCAGCTTGACAAGAGTGAACCACTGAATGTCACCTATCATGACAGCTGTTATCTGGGGAGATACAACAAGATATATGATCCACCCAGGACAATATTGGGTCAATTTGAAGGTGTTAATTTTATTGAGATGGAGATGACAAAAGATATGGGACTATGCTGTGGTGGTGGTGGTGGCCGTGCATTCTATGAGGCAGAAGGTGGCACAGATATCAACAAGATGAGGGTTGACATGGCAGTAGATACTGGTGCAGATACCGTTGCTGTTTCCTGTCCCTACTGTACAATCATGCTTGAGGATGGCATCAAAAATATGAATGCCGAGATCAAGGTGGAAGACCTGATAGAGATAGTAGCCAAGAGACTAAAATAAATCATCTAATTAAAAAAAATCATTGAAGTAGACTGAAGTAAAATTATCTAATATTCGAATTATTCATATCTAGCAGGTTATGCTGTATAGATTTTTATAATCGGATGTGGTGTATTAGATGAGGAGTAATGGCTGAACACGGACATGATAATAAATTAAATGCAGTAGATGGATTAATGGTAAGTGAGGTAAAACTCAAAAATATGAAAATGAAATATGCCAAGCGTTCATCAAATTATATTCCAGGAGATTTCATATCCTCTTTAATCAATACCATTTCAATATTTGCCGTTCTAGTTGTTATTGGTGTTGGAATTTTTCACCGGGAGTACTTCATACTCCTACCCGTTATATTAATCCTAGATCGGTTATTTATTTATTATCGTAAACGAATAAGATCCAAGAAAATGATAGAATACCTTGAATGGAAAGAGATGAAAAGTACTCAACAGAATGAAATATTAGGAATATAGGGTTCATACAGCATAAATTTAAATATTTGTATGAGTATATTATATTAGGGATAAAAATGGTTGATACCACTCTACGGGATTTGAGAAATGCGGAGGCCAATATCAAGGGAGCACTCAAGGACAAAAAAAGAAAAGATGAAATGGATATATCTCCACTCAGGTAATATTGGTACATACAATAGATATGGTTTGCACACAGTTATCACAGTTCTCAGTATCACAATTGTACTGGTACTGGCAATATTATCAAGTCCCTTCTAATTACTACTCCTAGTTGTGATTTATGCTGTCGAGAGATATTTTGATAATAAGAGAAAAATTGCTCTATCCATAATGAATGCAAGACTCCTCAAAGCCAGCGAGGAGAGAAAAGATACCGATCTTTATTCAATTTTCAATAATTGATTATATCAAGATCAGAGGCCTATTTTATGTTTTTAGGATCGAATCATCACGCATTATCAGCGAATACTGCATAAATTTAAATAATTGGATGAGTATATTATATTAGGGATTATTATGGCAGACACTATGATGCGGGAAATGAGGAATGCGGAGGCCAATATCAAGGGAGCACTCAAGGACAAAAAAAGAAAAGACGAAATGGATAATCAATATCTCCACTCAAGTAATATTGGTACATACAAGGATGTCGGATTATTCCAGATTGTTTCTGTACTTGCAGTTACTGTTGCTCTGTTTCTTGTAATATTTCAGAGTCTGTGGTATCTACTTCTCCTACTAGTGACATATACAGGGGATAGATACTATAATTATAATCGAAAACGTAAAATGTATAATAAGAAAATTGATTATTTTGAAATGAAAAGGCAGGAAGATGAGATAAGCACTTAGCTATAGATTATTACATGAGGGTACAAATCATTATTGTCACAAATTATGCCCTAATCTTGTAGTAGTTAATATAATAGTTAGATCCAAGACATATTGATATCAGCTCCACGTATGAGACCTCAAGGTGTGCAGCCAATTGATATGGACCCCAATCAAGTAAAAGGTAGTGCAGGAATTATCAATGAAGAAAGAAAAAATAAAGTAAAACCTTCGTCTTATATCCTTCCAAGAAATAAATTATTAAATGTCATATATGGACTTTCTGCATCTATATCCGTGATTTTATCAATAATATTTTTGAAACCAAGTTATTTAATTGTACTACCTATGATTTATTTGATAGATAGGATTGATATTCTTCGGCGAAAAAGTGCAACGTCAAAGAGGAAATCAAAATCTGCCAGAAACCCTGTAAAAGAAATTCTCTGATGTTAATAACTTTCCAAAAATTGCACTTAGCCGCTACTATACGTAATAACATTTCTGATAGCAAGTGATTTATCTTTTCCTCTGATTGAGTCCGAAAATAATTCCGATGAAGAGAATTCCTAATGTGGGAAAATATGCCTCATCCACATTGTTCTCATTATCAGAGCTCAATTCATCAAATATGTATTCACTAAAATCCATAACTTCCTCTCCCTGGTCAATAAAGTAAATTTCATTGGTGGAGATTTTTACTAGAGCCACTTGACCACCAAATCCATAGTTCTGATCATGCCCCCTGATAACCATTTCATCAGTACTTTGAGGAATGGATATACCATCAGATCTGGTGAATTCCACTGTTCCGTGTGAATGAGTAAGAATTCTTGTGCCCAGAATTGTCCCGTTCAAAGTCTCAATCTGCCATGAATCCGCATATAGTTAGGAGGCTCCCCATCATCATCATGGTAAAGAGTCACATCAAAATTGCATTTAAGAGTAAATACCAACGAAAAAAAGCATGATAAACATAAATATAAAAGCTAAAATCTTAAAGAAATAAATATTTACCCCGAAATAAGCATTCTGGGGGAGGGAGAGACTAGATTCTATAAAAGTTTGAATCTAGTCCATATTACTATCATCCATTAAAATATATAAATTCATTGACTCGAACGATTTTGATAAGTCATAATGGTTTAATTTTTTTATCAATTAAAAAATTTGTGGACATGGGTACACGGATTAATATTTTAGAATTCGAGTATGAAATTAATTATTCTTCAACATAGCTATTTAGCAGGGGTCGTAAAATTCCATCTATTTTGGTCTTAACAATCGACATCAGATATTTCAATTCTTTACTGCCTGATTTTGTAATCGTATACTCTCTGATCTTTCTACTTGTTTCCTGTTGTGTACTGCTGAGAAATCCGTTTTTCTCCAATTTTCTCAGTTCATTGTAAACAGTTCCGGTTCTCAATTCTACCATCTTGTTTGAGAATTCGGAGATCAAACTAATCAATGAGTATCCTGAGACCTTTGGATTCATTTCGATCATGTGTAATAGCAGAACTCGAACCATGGGTAGTGGTTCGATTATATTTCTGCTTGATTTATCGTTATTCGCCATTTTTTCCCCTGTCCTTTAGGTTAATATCAAGATTATAAACCATTATCAAATAGACGGTTCAATTTTTACCAAATATGAACCAAGAAAGAGCACTATCCATCCAAGTAAGACATTTGATATCAATAGGAGGACATTATACTTCTCCTTATTGGGGTTTTTTGAGCCAAATATTTTGTCCAGATAATATCTTCTGACAATGGCAATGATGATCATGAATATCCCGATAATATGCTTAATGGAGAGTATAATCGTATATTGATTTGAGAAATCAAATAGACCATTTAGTGTCACCAATCGGTTGGTCATGAGTAAGCCGGTTATTGCCAATCCGATCATGCTAGTTATTGCCAGTACTGATAGTTTTTTCTGAATCAGATCAACAATTGGTTTCCTCGTTTTCTTATCAGGGATTGATATCTTAATCGCTGGAAGAATTGCAAGAAGCAGTACACTCATCCCACCTATCCATAAAACTGTAAATATTTCATGGAGGTAAGAAATAACTGTCATGGCAATTATATTCTCGGCCATATGATCATTATTTTATAGATTTATTATAAATATATTGAGATCAAACTTATAGAGAAAATGCCCTTTTTTTAATTAATAGTATAAATCCGTTCATTCGGGTTTTCGATATAGTAAAAGCAGTGTTTTTTCTTCCTCTCCATTGAATATTTTTACATCCTCATAAGTTTCAAGCAATTCAAATCCAAGTTCTTTGAGAGTTAATCGTGACCATTCCTCAGAAAAACTAGACCAATACATCGGAAGATTAGCAAACCAGGTACCCCTTCCGTCTTCAGAATATTGTGGAAAATCAACCAGCAATAAACCTCTGGGTTCAAGAATTCGGAGGATCTCATTGAAAAGTTCAACATGATGGATTCTTGGGAGATGACGAATAGAGAACATGGATATTATTCCTGAGAAAGATTCAGAGTCCGAATTCTTACAAAAATCAAGCATTTCCGCTTCTTTGAAGTGATCCTTCCACTGGGGAAAGGTTTTTGTTGCCATTTCGATATGCTCAGAAGATAGATCAATTCCAGTGTAATCCCTACCTATAGAGAGTATTGTCTCAGCAATGGGAAAGCCTGTGGCGCATCCCAGTTCTAGAATATGTTTTGAATTATTTGGATGATCTAACCAATGTAAAAAGAGTGGGATCTCGGATTGTGTTGCATCTTTATTCTCCGTTTTCAGAAACTTATACAATCTTAAACAAATCTAGACATTTCTGATTAGATCTGTATAATTTTGATGTTCATTTCCTGTTTCATCAAGAATTGTCCCGACATCAGATTTATTACTGAGGTCTACTGATCTTACATTCTCTCCATCAGGCGTTTTAAGTCTTGACACATTACTCCCTCGTGATTGGAGGAATAACTCGCTAGCCACGACTATATTCTTATTACTGGCTGTTTTGGGAATTATCCATCTACCAGTGAGTTTCCTGATCATCTCAAACAATGGATAATCTCTCAGATTTCTACTTGCATTCAGATCACGATCACAACTGTACCCACACTCACAGGTGTATATTCTGACAGACAGATCAAGATCATCCTTCTTCTGTCCACAATTATTGCATAATCTTGAGGATGGAAAGAAGGTATCCGCAAGTATCAGATCCACTCCATTCCATCTAGATTTATACTCCATCTGACGTTTGAATTCACCAAATCCCGCATCCTGCAGTGAGAAGGCAAGTTTTCTGTTCTTCACCATATTGGCTACCTTCAAGTCCTCAATGATCACAATCCCATAGTTGGATGATAGATGATTTGTGAGCTGATGAATTGTGTTTCTACGCTGATTACCAATTCTGTAGTGAAAATTATTAAGTCTAGCATATGCCTTTGCTTGATTATATGATCCCTTCATCTTTCGTGATGCAGATCTTGATAAGCGCTTGAGTTTCCTAATCCTTGATTTCAAATGTCTCTGGTTCTCAAATATCTTCCCATTTGATAGATAAGCCAGTTTATTGATCACAAGATCCACACCAACTGTAGATGGTGAGGAATTTGTTCTGGATAAAATCTCTTCCTCTACCAGTACTGAGACATACCATCTGTTATGCCTGTTGGAAACAGTTGCCGAGAGTATTCTTCCATGATAGGTGTGGTTTTTGCCCTTCATTTTAAGTTTACCCAATCTTGGCAACTGTATTCTATTATCGGTAATCCGGATTGTTCCAGTTAATCTGAAACTATCTGTAGATCTACCTTTCTTCTTGAATTTCGGGAAACCAACACGACCACCTCTTTTCAGAGATCTGAAAAAATTATGATATGCCCTGTCAAGATCTCTCAGTGCCTCTTGAGGGGCACATTTAGATACCTCATACATCCATGGGAATTTAGTTTTTTTCAGTGAATTTAGTAATCTGTGCTGTTTCATTGCATTGGTATACCTATTCTTACCAGAATTATTCTCGTATAATTCCTGCCTCTGAGCCAGTCCCCAGTTGTATGTGAACCTAGATACACCTGCATGTTTTCTTAAGAGAGTTCTCTGTACATTATTCACACCCAATTCATGTTTATATGCAAGTTGAACTATCATACTAGTAAATACTGTATTTATTCCTAATAAGATTGACAGGACACCCTATTATAAGTGAATCTTAGTAAATTAGTAAATTAGTAAACTGAAGATCTTTTTGGAAATGTATAACTTTACCTAGCTTTGTTCATTAATTTGGTAACTGATAGAAATCCTGTATGTTTGAGCTGCTTTGGCGTAACCATTTTTTACATACTCAATATTCTTGTTTTTCACACTCCATCAAAACAATTGATCTATAAAATATTTTTCAAAATGATATTAATCTAATGAAAAACTCATCAAACAGTATTCATTCTAAATTGTTTATGATTTCTTATATGTTCATTTAGTGTGTTCTGCCATTTGAAATCAAAATACAGCATAATTAAAGGACTTGCGAATGTAAGTAATGAGAATGGATTGAAAAATAGAAAGCCAATATCTCCGGTATAAAATAATGATGGTAATATGTATGATAGTGCATAGGGCATCATCCTTAATGTATATACATTAATTCAAACGCTGATATTTACTAATTTCAGACGTTCTGGCGAGATGATGTCACCACTACCCAATCGACTTCCTAAAAAATCTTTTGGGCCACTTTTTTATATTTCGCATGCTCAGAACCCATAGTGTGTGTTGAATGCCTAAAATTATTTAGCG